>NZ_JAUBOX010000020.1:0-111637 GCF_036700445.1 Microcoleus sp. T3_B1 | reverse complement strand
CAGAGAAAGATTAAGTATTCGCATTGCCGTGAGTCGGCTAGAGAAGTTGCGGAGAATTGCCAAACAGAAAGAAAAAAGAATGACCCAACTTGTAGAGGACTGGATTGATAAGCTTAAAGAGGAAAAGCCGTCAAGCGAAGGACTGGGCTTTAGACCCAGTTTTTCGGTAAAGTCCGATCGGGTAAGATAATTTGCTTTATAAAATATTCACATTTCGCCTCTAATCTGTAATTAGTTCTCCTTGCTAAAAAAATGTTAATTTTGACTGCCAAGCGCATCTTGGTTATTGACGATGCGGAAGATATTCGGGAAGTAGCTCAAGTCAGTCTTGAACTGGTGGGGGGCTGGGAAGTCCTGACAGCGAGTTCGGGTCGCGAGGGTGTTGCTAAGGCTCTTGCCGAACAGCCTGATGCGATTCTATTGGACGTGATGATGCCCGACCAAGACGGGCCTACTACTTTTATACAGTTACAAGCTAATAAGGCTACGCAGCACATTCCGGTAATTTTATTGACAGCTAAGGCTCTGGCTGGGGACAGGCGGATGTTCGCGGATTTGGGGGTGGTGAGCGTGATTGCTAAGCCTTTTGAACCGATGTTTTTGGCGGCTCAGGTCGCTGAGGCTTTGGGCTGGGAGCAAGAATAGATCGATCGCCCGCATTGAATTGTGCAGCTTTTCAAGCAGTAGTTTTGCAGGCAAAGAGAGTTAAAAAAACTTGGTTTCTTTGGTCTGGTTCCTTAGATAAAATCCGGTCTAGCGGACAGGATATATGTAGGGGCTTAGGCGCCGTGCCTTTCGTCCTGTCAGCTTAAGACTAAAAACCTCAGTCCGGTATCAGTTTCAACCCTGTCGGTCTTGGGGTGAAATTGATACCAATTAGGGATGCCTAAATCCCTATTGGTAGTGCGTTCATTTAACCGAATTCGGACTCAGCCATGAGATCGGTATTCCTACTGATTTATCGGGAAAATATAAGCTGGCAGGATTATTTTACTTTTTGTAACAACTCACTCATCTTCATAAGTTCTTCAGGTTTGAGTTTTATGTTTAAGCAGAACGTCAGGGATCGCTCCTGACTGTTGACAGACACATTGGGAGAAGACGATTATGCCCTCAGCTTACATTTTGCTACTAATAGTTTCTCTGGCAGCAGTCTGGGTTTACTGGCAAACCTCTCAAGATATTTTTGTTCTTGTGGCTTGGGCAGGGCTGGGTTGTTTTATTTGGGGTTTCTCTTGGGCACCTTGGAGCGTTCAGCTTTTGATTGTGGTGTTACTCTTGGGCCTCCAAAAGTGCTACTTGCGCGACGCTCAAAGCTGTGAGTGAAAGAGATTTTTTATTTTTGTGCCTGGAATTGAGATGTGCAGGCATTCGTGAATCTCTCTAATGATTGGGTTATCGCTCCATATCTTCAAAAAAGGTTTAAAATATCATGAATAGTTGCCCTTGTTGCTCCTCTAAATTGCTCCGCCACGCTCGCCACAATCGCCTTTATTGGTTCTGCTCGCAGTGCTGGCAGGAAATGCCGGATCTGTCGGAGATGATTTCACGTAACAGCGTGGGGAATCACAAACGCGACGGTTTGGTGAAGGTTGCGACTTTGACTCCTAAATTGAGGATTTTTGAGTCTGTAGAAATTGCTTAGTTTGCTGGAGTTAGTCTCGCGATAAATATTGAGACTGAAAAGATTTTTGTTTGTGCCCTCTGTGGGATTTTTTGATAAAAAATGCACTCATCCCCTTCCGTGTGAAGTGAAGGGGACTTATTAGCGGGGGGATGAGTGTACTTGTGATGGGGTCGATCGCCCGACTGAATTTCAGCTATTGTATGCAGTTAAGCTGATTACATCAAACCGATTTGAGAGAGAATGCCTTGACCGGTGAGGAATTCGGTAGCTAAGCCGATAACGAAGCCTAACATTGCCAAACGGCCGTTCCAGGTTTCAGCGAACTCAGTGAAGCCCAACTTTGCGTCTTTGTTTTCCATGACCAGAAACCTCGTTTAATTTCAACCTTCTGTAACTAAACTTAACACAGCAGTACCAAGTTTGCAACATATTTTTACATTTACTGTTTAAATGCCGCAGATCAGCAGGAGAGGCTTGCTGGGAGAGGGGCGATCGCATCGGAGGCGAGAAACCCGGTTTCTTCTTGTATTTTTCGTGACTCGTCGCAAAATCTCGTAGAAACCGGGTTTCTGAGGTCAGGGCGCGTGGGTCGAAGGATGTCAGAAAAATAATTTTTAGTTAATATAAAATAGCAAAAATCTAGTGACACTCCGCCTGGGGTGCCCCGGAAGAGCAAACCCTAATTGTTTCGCACACAGCATAATTCCGGGGCACCATGCAATCTGAATCTATTAGATGCGAAGGTATTTCACAAAAATACTCATCACCTCACCACTTTTAGCAGTTGGTAGCAGGGGACTCCAGACACCAACCTCAGCGTACCCGCGCGCGTGGAGTAGGTAAATTGTACTCCTGACAGCTTGGGGAGAACCTATCAGCAGATGTTTGAGGGGTTCTTTCTCAGGATTTGCTGCGTCGGGAGTTAGCAGCGACGCGGGAAGTTGAATGGCGTCGCTGCTGGAATTGGATAAAAAACTCTGTGTCACAGTGATTAAAGGCTTTTGCTAGTTGAGTGCTACATCCAAAAAATACAACACCCAGCCCGCTTGACACCACAAAATTAGTGTAAATATTCCCCTATTTGTTTGGATTTGTTTTTGATTCGTTCTAGTACCTCCTCCAAAAAATCTTCATTTTTGCCAGCAACCTCTATCATCTCTCGCAGCGTGTCAGCGTATGACAAGGTACGCTTGTGGTGGTCTGGCATTTTTTCAAAACCCGGCCCCCACCGCTTGACGGCATCAATATTAACGCCTAAAACCTTTACCAGAAGCAGGTTGCAACGCGCTTTGTAGCCTCTGGCTTTTTCTTCTTCTTGTGTGGCGTGGAACCACCGACGGCAAAAATCCCAAGCTTCCATTGACTCACTCAGCCAGCTAAACCATTTGTCGCGTCGCGACGTTCTGCAAGTTCGCAACATAGGGTAAAAATTACACTGTTTTAGGATTATGGTATCATCCCATTTGGTGTAATATTTCCCCTAATAGACTATAGCTGACAATTGAGACTTACCCACAAGTAGCCAGAAACCGGGTTTTTTTGCGAAAATACTTCGCTGCATCCCGCAGATTCGATAAAAAACCCGGTTTCTTTTGTCGGATCGCATAAGTCCCGTTCATAAAATCAAGCTCAAAAAATAAATCAGATTACCCATTGACATTTTAGAATTAATGTGCAAGCATCAAAGTAGTATAGCTGAGATAAACACCCTCATTCAAAAGCAAGGAGTGTTGGTTAAGTCGTCTCAGCGAGGATGATGGGTTTATTTCGGCTGGCACAACATTTGTTTAAATGTGTATATCAACGGGTTTTTAGAACCCCTAGCCGAAGTTTACACATCGTATCGCTGAGACGCTAACCAAACAACTACAAACTAAATTCATAGTTTGTTACTAGAGCCATTTGTTAAATGGGCGAGCTCATTTTTGAGCGAACCCAAAAACAATACTTCGTGCTAGATGGGTAATTTATTGATGCTGTCTGCTCACCCTTTTTTAGGAACGATCCAATGACAGACAATCATCGAACCACAGGCCAACAAAAAAGCCAGTCTCAGCCTTTAGTTTCCATTTATTGGGATTATCAGAACATCCCTGATTACAAACGAGCCAAAGATTTATTACTCTTTGCTAGTGGACTAGGATATGTAGTCAATCAAAAAGTTTACGACAATTGGAAACAAAGAAATAAGACTGCACAAGAAACTTTAGACTATCTAAAATTTCAACGTTTTGATGTATCCCTAAACATCAAAAATGCTGTAGACTTTTATTTGTCAATGAACTGCTGTAGCGAGGCTTCAATGAGTTCATACCCACACACATTTATTATTGTGTCTGGAGACGGCTACGGTGAAATTTTGATTCACGATCTGCATGAAAAGGGGAAGAAGGTGATAATTGTTGCCCGCAAAGGTAATGATAGTCACAATCTCAAAAAGCTTGCCGATCGATTTTACTTGATCGATGAATTGCCGAAGTCGATCGAGACTTACAAACTGACTGCCTAAACTTCCTAGACATTCACCAGGTCGCAGATAGCAAAAATCCAGTTTATTTGATAAACTAGATTCTCCAAACCAACGGCTATCTGCGGCTCTTTCATGTCCACATAATAACACCCAACTCAAAAAAAATAACCATTACAAAACTCCCATGCCATTAACTAATCCAACACAAGAACTCCAAATAACCCTTCCCGAATTCAATAATGAAAAACTGCTGCGCCAAGCGCTCACCCATCGTTCCTACGTCAACGAAAACCCCACCTTCAACGAAGAAGACAACGAACGCTTAGAATTTCTCGGCGATGCTTTGCTGACTTTTCTCAGCGGCGAATATCTCTATCAGCGTCATCCAGAAATGGGAGAAGACCAACTGACTCGCCGACGTTCTGCATTAGTAGATGAAAAACAATTAGCCAGATTTGCTACTGAAATAGGTTTAGACTTAAAAATGCGGCTCGGAAAAGGAGCTTATCGAGAAGGTGGGATTACTAATCCAAATTTGCTCAGTAGCACTTTTGAAGCATTTATTGGCGCTTACTATCTCGACACGCAAGACATGGACAAAGTTCGCAACTTTGTGCAACAAATGTTTGATTCTGTTCCCGAAAATGTTGTGGAAACTCGATCGACTGTAGACTCGAAAAATCGCTTTCAAGAATGGGTACAGGCCAATGGTGACACGACTCCGCCCAAATACGTGACAGTCCAAGCAGGAGGCACACCCCACAAGCCGGAATTTCTCGCTAAAGTGTATGTCGCAGAGAAACTCTATGGAGAAGGTAAAGGCAAAAGCAAAAAAGATGCTGAGAAAAATGCGGCTGAAGATGCGCTAGCAAAGTTGAAAAAACGCGGACTGATCTAAACTTGAAAACGGGGGTAAAAACTACTAGCTTTTTTGTGCGCTTCCGGCGTTGGCCAAGCCCTCGAAGACGATCGCCCGAATTGATTGCCAGAGCGCACAATCGGCTATAATCAGGACTTGTGCAAGTGTTACCGCCGTCGATAGAGGGTTGCAAGGGCAGAAATTCGTTGACGAGTACCCCAGTGTCGATCGTAATTTTGGGAAATATCAGAGCAATTCATGTCTACTCAAAACCCGACTACCCTAACTGTTGAAGAAGCACAGCAAATCCTCAAAGATTTCACTTGTCTGGATATGCAATCTGTAGCATCGCCGCTGGAAAAACAGGCACTCCGTCAAGCGATTTTGCTGGTAGCAAGTTTGTCGGATTATCAAATGTTGGGAGTGTGCGCTTCTTCGACGGATGAGGGGTTTTTAGCTTTAGAAGCTTATTTAAAAGCTTTGGGATATCAAGCTGTTTTAGATCCCAATGCTGTCTCGACCTTTGCTGGTTCGGTTTATATTAAGTTCAATACTTTGAAGGGGTCGTATTATGTTGACGGCTATCCCGGAACTTACCGGGGCGTTTTGATTTCGTGCCAATCTTCCTCAGAAGGTGGAGTTAGCGGCACTTACGGTCATTTACCTCTCGATTTATTTGTTGATTAATCGGGAATTGGGCATAGGGCATAGGGCATAGGGCATTGGAACAAAAAACTAACAAAAAACAACAGCTAACAGCCAACAGTCAACAGTCAACAGTCAACAGTCAACTGTCAACTGTCAACTGTCAACTGTCAACTTACCGATTACCGATTAACCCTTACCAACGATCAATTCTGCCTCTGGTGCCGGTGCAGTTTCTTCGGGCGGCAGTCCCAAAATATCGCTGTACAAGTTGACGTATTTCCGGGCCGAAATATCCCAGCTAAAATCTTCTCTCATGCCGCGCTGTTGCAGTTCTCTCCACTTATCTTTGTAGCGGAAACCTTCCCAAGTTCTGATCATGCAGGTGAACAAGTCTAGGGGCTCATAGCGATCGAAACAGTAACCTGTACCGGTATTGTCGATGGGGTTGTTGTGGGAAACGGTATCCACTAAACCGCCGGTGCGACGAACCATTGGCACGCACCCGTAGCGGAGGGCGAGCATTTGGCTGATGCCGCAGGGCTCGAAACGGCTGGGCATCAGGAAGCTGTCGCAGCCTGCGTAAACACGCCGGGAGAGGGCCTCGTTGTAAAGTAGTTGGGTGGACATCCTACCGGGATAGCGGGCTGTCATTTGCCAGAGTTGGGTTTCGTAGTAGCGATCGCCCGTTCCGAGTACAATAAATTGAGCGTCGGTATAGGCCATGAACAGATCGAGCATTTGAATTATCAAATCCAATCCCTTCTGTTCTACCAGCCGCGTCACCATGCCGATCAAAAAGGCATTTTTATTTACTTCCAAACCGACTTCTTCTTGCAGCGCAATTTTATTAGCGGGGCGCTTTTCAATAGTATCAACACTAAATTGTTGATGGAGGTACTTGTCAGTTGCTGGGTTGTAAGATTCTGTATCAATTCCATTCAAAATGCCCGATACTTTACCGCCGAGGTAAGACAGCAAACCTTCCAAAGTTTCCCCATAAGCTGGGGTTTTGATTTGCTCGGCGTAAGTCGGTGAAACTGTATTTACGCGATCGGCAAACTGTACTGCGGCAGCCATTGTATTGTGACCTTGCATATACCAAGGACACCAAGTCATCTGCTCCAAACGCCAGCGCCACGGCCCTTGATAAGCTAAATTGTGAATAGTAAAAACCGTGCTGATATCGGGGTCTTGGCTCATCCAAACAGGTATCATCCCCGTATGCCAGTCGTGACAGTGGATAATTTGGGGTTTCCAATGATTCCAGGCAAATTCAGCCGCAGCATTGGCAAAGAAAGTGAACCTCCAATCTTCATCTACACCGCCGTAAACGCGGCGCGGTAAGAAAGATGGATGTTGTAATAAGTATAAAGGTACATCGGTTCCCGGCAAAACAGTTTCAAACACCGAGAAGCTTTGGAACATGGCAGACCCATCCCAAACAGGTTTTTTGGGAACGTCCATTTTGTCGGGGACGAAACCGTAGTAGGGCATGAAGATGCGGACATCGTGGCCCATGCGCCGCAGAAATTTCGGCAAAGCGCCGACGACATCGCCCATACCGCCCACTTTGGCGAGGGGTGATGCTTCGGCGGATACAAATAAAATACGCATTATTTTTTTGTGTTCCTTGAGATTGTTAGTCTAGATTAAGTTTAAATGGGGAGTGGCACAATATTAACGCGCCGTCCAAAAACAAGTATAAATCTGAGTTGCTGTAGCGATCGCAGTTTACTCAAGAATGCGATCGCCCTTTTTCCATCCGCGTCGCTGTGCGGTGAAAAAAATAGCGATCGATTTTATGATAAATATTGAATAAAATCTGTAGGGGCGGGTTCACCAAAATATTTGCCACCCACCGATAATCTTGATAAACCCGCCCCCACCCAACCAATAACCCCGATCGACCATTTCCCCCACCGTTAAATACAATTAATTCTTAATTTCTGGGTGGGGTGGGGGCGGGTTTTTATCATTTGTCTGTGGTGTCAAATATCTAGGCGAACCCGCCCCTACATTGGTGGTTAAATGTGGGATAAAATCTACCGACAGCTACGGACTAATTCTGAGAATTGTCCTCAAAAGTCTCCTCAAATCCCGCTAGAAAATCATCCAAAGCTTCAGAGGCGATCGCCAAATTAATACTGTCGGCATCTTCCAATCCCCAGGTATTCACACCAACCACTTGACCAGCCATATTAATCAACGGGCCGCCCGAATTTCCCGGATTAATCGCCGCATCAGTTTGCAACACCTTCACCTCAGCAACATCTTCTTCATCGTCGCCTTCTTCATATTCCTCTGGTTCGCGAATTGCACTAATAATACCTTGAGTTACAGTTGAAGCAAACTGCCCCAAAGGATTGCCCACAGCAATAACTCTATCTCCCACTTTCACATCCAAAGACAACTCTAGGGGAGGATATTCTTGGGGAGAGTCCACTTGTTCCCCTGTGTTCGGGTCGAAGGTAAAATCGCTAATTAAGAGTAATGCTAAATCTTCTTCGGCATTACCAGTAAACACCACCTCTGCCAATCTCAATTTTCCGTCGTGAGTTTCGACTAAAACCTGTTCGATTTCATCTTCTTCATAGAAGTAATCTTCATCGGCAATATCTTCTACAACGTGATAGTTCGTGACAATTATGTCCGGCGATACAAAGAACCCGCTTCCTGAAGAAATCTCTTCTTCTGTATCCCAATCCATGACGTAAATTGAAACTAAGGACGGCAAGACTTGCTCGACTACATCCGAAAAACTTCCGGCTTGAGTTTTGAACTCTTTCAATTGCTTCTGCAAAGCTTGTTTGTCTGCTTGCATTTTGCTATAGAGTTGCTGAACCTTTTTCACTTCCAGCTTTAATTGAGTTTCTCTAGCGCTCATATTTGGCTTTTACCTGAAATAAATTGCTGATTAATTTGGGATGTTTGATTGTAGATTGTGGATGGGGATGTTAAGAATTATAGGACTTACGAAAAAAAACCGGTTTTTACCATAAATCTTGGGCTATACAGCGAGACTTACATCAGAAACCGGGTTGCTTAACACCCGTGCGGAGCGTCCTAAATTAGTCAGATATTTTTGAAATCTATCGCGCGAGTCCTACCTAAAATCCCATCAAAAATCTACAATCAGACTGCTACTCTACCTGTTTTGCCAAAGCAAACCGCCTGTTATTTTTATTTTACAAAAGGCGATATATCGCGTCTAAAAGCATTGACAAAGAGATGCGGATCGGTTTTAGGAACCACGTTGAACTTGGACAAATATTTCCTCCAAAATTTCACTAGCACCCTGTTGGCGCAAGCGGTGAGCGAGGTCAATTCCGATCATTTCAGCAGTCTCGGCGGCCCCGGAAACACTATCTTTGACGAATCGCTGGCCGTCGAGACTCGATACCATTCCGGTTAAGGTTAATTGACCGTTTTCTATTTTGGTATTGACGCCGATCGGCACTTGACAGCCGCCTTCTAATTCCCGCAGAAATGCGCGTTCGGCATAACATCTTTGGGCGGTTTCCGAGTGTTCGAGAGCTTTAATCAGTGCCATGATTTCTGTGTCTCCGGCGCGGCATTCGATGCCCAAAGCACCTTGTCCGACGGCGTGAAGGGAGATTTCTGCAGGGATAATTTGGTGGATGCGATCGCCCATTCCCAATCTTTCGAGGCCGGCAACTGCTAAAATAATCGCGTCATAACCGCCCTCATCTAATTTAGCGAGTCGAGTATTGAGATTGCCGCGAATATCTTTAAATTCAAAATGAGGGAAATGATGCCGCAGTTGAGCTAGCCGCCGCAGGGAAGAAGTACCGATTACAGAACCTTCTGGGAGGGTGTCGAGTTGCTTGTCTTTGTGCTTGGAGTGAACTACCAGGGCGTCAGCGGGATTTTCCCGTTCGGTGACGCATCCTAAAATTAAACCTTCGGGCAAATTGGTAGGTAAATCTTTGAGGGAATGAACGGCAAAGTCCGTTTCATTGTTAATCATCCCCGTTTCTAATTCTTTGGTAAAAAGTCCTTTATCGCCAATTTTAGCGAGGGCGACATCAAGTATTATGTCCCCTTGGGTGGACATGGTGTGGACTTCAAAAGTGTGTTCCGGGAAGTGTTTCTGTAGCTGTTCTTGCACCCAGTGGGTTTGCACGAGAGCGAGTTGGCTTTTGCGGGAACCGATGCGAACGGTTCGGGAAGGGGCAGATGTGGTTGGGGACATAAGATCGATCGGAGGATAGCTTGAAATCAGCCAATATATTCACCTGATCTAGCGTACCGCAGGTGGGGACTTTAATTGCTGGTTGGGATAATTCGGGCGATCAAATAGAAATACCAGGTTTTGACCGCCAGTAGCAGTGAGTCTTGATGATGTTTCCCATCCAGCATTGGGAGTCGCTGGCATCGGGGCGATCGACATTCCGAAGCAAAGCCTGCCGGCGATGTACGATTTACTGAGATGTTGCACCATTGTCAATAAGCCTTTTAGGAACGGGCTCTGGGGCCCGTTCCACAGGAAAATCTACTCTTTGTGGAACAGGCCGGAAAGCCTGTTCTTGAGAATGGTGCAAGATGTAATATTTACCTAGGGTAGAGCCGGATGAACCTGGTTGACATGAGGAGTTAGCTTAGCTGCAGCGAGAAAGAATTAGCTCAAAAGTTGCGAGATTTGGAGAGAGAAATGTAGTTGTGAGGGGAAAAGGGCGATCGTAATTGCGATCGTACTTCTAAAGCCACCCAATAGCTTAGCATCAAAAGTGAATTTGTCAAATTACTAAAATCCTAAAACTATGAAAAGTGCTCTTGAGGTAGCTCGTTACTTTTTATGTCGTGTCGATCGAGAAGCAGGCGATACCATTTCTCCTCTCAAACTGCAAAAGCTCGTATATTACGCGCAAGCTTGGAGTTTAGTATTTAGAAACCAGCCGCTATTTTTTCAAGAGATTGAAGCTTGGATTTCCGGCCCCATTGTCCGCGATGTGTGGGATGAGTACAAAGCTTACAAATATAGCGATATTCCAGCTCCCGATAATTTTGAAGCAGAATTTGATGAAGATGAAATCGAGGTTCTCGAAGAAGTTTGGAATGCTTATGGAGAATTAAGTGCTAAACATCTTGCAGAATTGACGCAATCAGAGACACCTTGGCTCAACGCTCGCAAGGGATTAGAACCTGCGGAAACATCAACTAAAATGATCTCCCACGAGGATATGAAATCCTGCTATGCACCTTTGGTGGAGGCGTAAGTGCAGCTTCCTTGATAAAAGGTCGATGGAACTTTTAGCCCTCAGCTACGGCAATCAATAACTGAACTTCAATTCCTAAAGTCCGAGCACTGCGAGCCAAAGCCTCATCGCCAGTCACCAAACGCAACTGATTAGAACTTGCTACTGCTAAATGCAGTGCATCTAAGGTACGCAACGGTACTTCAAAACTGCTAATCCAATCGCGAGCTAAATTGTAATGAATTGGCTCTAACTGGATGCGAGTATAAAAATCACTGTCCAAGTCTGCCTGAAACTCTATTGCTATTTGTCTTGCCCTTTCCTGAGAAATTTCTCTCATTCGCACTCTGCGAGACAGTGCGGAAAAAAATTCTACCTCAACTAGCTGGCTCAACCCTCGTTCAGTCTCAGTCCTCAGTAACTGCTGAGATGCTTCGCTGAGACGTTCGGGCCAGTAATTGGGAGCAATGACGCTAGTATCCAAGTAAATCAATAGCGTTCCTCCTCTCGCAGCCTAATGACTGTTGCACTCAGCGGTTCACCCTTTACTTGAATAGAGTCTCGGAATCTCTTGAGTTCAGCTAACCGCTGCTCCTTCGTGAGCGGCGGGACTACGCGAGCTACTACTTTACCTTCGTGTACGATCGTCACTTCTTCTCCTTTGGCCACCTTTTCCAAGATAGCTTGCAGACTCTGCTTGGCTTCTTCAACGCTAATCGCAGGCATCTCATTAGTTTTTTAGGTACTTTTTAATTGTACAGCAACGGGATATTTAATGCGAAAAAGGTCGATCGACCTTTTCCATTTCCCGCCACAATTTAACGTTGCCCTGCTTGAAGTGCAGAATTTGCTATCTGGACAACTTCTTGCTGCCGTGCGTTTTTCCTTGTGACTCGGTACAGCACCCCCAGCCTTTGCCACTCAACAAAAGCAGTGCAGTAAGCACCGCAATTATTGAAATAAATCCCCCTGAATCCGCCCGCCAATTCAACGCTTCTGTAAGTATCCTGCGGCAATCGCGAAGGAGGCGAAAACGGTTCATTTCTTTGAGCTTCGATTGTGCCGAAATAACAGGCTCCCGCACGGCATCCTTTTCCTAAATACATTCCCACAATGTAACCGTGGGCACCTGCTTGCACATCAAAATCAAGTTGCTGAATGTCTGATAAAGGAAGTCTACTCGGAAGAAAAACAGGCACTCGCGTTTTGCCTTTGATTTGTCTAAAGATGTTACTAGCAGGAAAACGACTGTTAGCTTGGTTTGCACCTGAGTTATCGGAGATTGGGGTCAACTTTTGCACAAAATTCCTCCACTGCACAACTCTATTTTTAGCAATGTTAAAAGTTGGAATAGAGTATTTTTCTAGCGCAAAAGAAGGGCGACCATTTTTCAGGTTGAAGCTGCGGCGAATCACTGTAATTTCTGGTTTCCCTAACCCGTAAGCTGTGGCTATGGAACGGGCGAGATTGCAGCTAATTTTGAAGCGTCCCATCTCAATATTGCCATTTTCCGTTTGATAAGACCAAGTGTAACCCTCAGAAGCCCGATCGCGATCGCACAGAAAATGAGAAATCTCAAACATCTTGGCAATATGAACATCGTACAACCGCAACTTGCGGCGGCCGACAGATTTTGCAGTGTGGCGATCGGGTACAATAAATTGTATCGGTTGCCAGCTATCTTCAGGGGAAAAATTAAACCAGCGGATTTCTGTAATCGGGAGTTCAGTCCTTGCTAACGCTGAGTTTGGTGTCAAAGGTGCGTGAAGCGAAGCTATCCCGAAGGGAATCGTAAAAGCAGTCACCACACAAGCAAAAATTGCCGCAAATAGCCATCTTCTCCTCATCCTAATTTCCCCCGAAGTAGGTAAGCGCAAAAAAATATAGCATCTTGTAAGGGGCGAGTGCGAGTTAAGATATATCATACAATAACGGTAAGGTGCGCGCTTACGCACCCTACATATAGAAGTTGTGCCTCCCAGACTGCCAAACTTAACGCTTCCCAGCTTTAATAGCAGAATTTGCTATTAAAATTAAATCAGATTCTCGTCCGTTCTTAATGACGACGGTATACATAAAACCCTGAGTTTTCCACTGAAGAGTTGCTGTGCAGTAAGCCCCACAACCGTTATGAAAAACTCCTTTCACTCCGCCCGCAAGTTTGACATTTTTTAACGTCTTAGTTACCCCTTCTAGTTTTGTAGTAAACTCCCCGCCTTTTTGACCTAGAATTGACCCAAAAGTGCAAACAGTCGTACCGCCGCAATCTGGTTTATACTCGATTGAAATACTATAGCTGTTTGCTTGTGCTGTAGTTGGATAGTACATTTTTCCCGAAAGCGGAATCCTGCTGGGAATAAAAATAGGCACTTGCGTTTTGCCTTTTAACTTTCGCAAAATTTCATTTACCGGAAACGCAGCGCCTCCTTGAGCAATTTGTGTTGTTCCCGATTGTCGCAGCGACAATGGCGAAGATCCAAAAACAACCGAGGGAGGTACTAAAGCAGTCAATACACAAGCAGAAGTAGCCAAAAGTAATAATTTCTTCTTCACGGTCTTTTTCCTTAATATTCCAAGAGTTTAGTTGGGCGGCAAACCGCATTCACGTATGTACAACCATAATTCAAAATACCAAATTAACACTCGCTTTTCCGGGAAAAATGTTTTTTGACTATCTTGACAAGGTTGCCAGAATATGAAGTCATATATAATATAGAGAAGGCGAGCAATTTAGGAGTCTATCGTGGAACTGCAAGAGTATTTGCGCCAGTACGGATTGGAAACTTTGTCCGAAACTTATCATATCAAAGTTACCCGCCACCGCCAATATCCCGATTTAGTCTGTCTGAAATACTCGCAGATAGAATCTCCATTGGGCGAAAAGATAGTCCAGCAGTGCCGAGGCATTATTTTAGATTCATCTCAAGATTGGCAGATAGTTTCTTATCCCTACGACAAATTTTTTAATTACGGAGAAATTCACGCCGCTGCAATTGATTGGAGTCATGCCAAAGTTTATGAAAAACTAGACGGTTCTCTGACTGTACTGTATTTTTACAAGGGAGAATGGAGAGTGCAATCTAGCGGCACTCCCGACGCGGCCGGTGAAGTTAATGGTTTTGGGTTCACCTTTGCCGAACTTTTTTGGAAAGTTTGGCAAGAATTGGGATATCAATTGCCACAAGAAACAGACCAGTGTTTTATCTTTGAGTTGATGACGCCTTACAATAGAATAGTTGTCCAGCAACAAAACAATCAAATCGTGCTGCACGGGGTTCGCAACACTCAAACGCTGCTAGAAACCGCTCCGAGTATTTGGGCCAATAAATACGGCTGGGAATTGGTAGCATCCTATCCTTTAACTAGCTGGAAAGAAGTTGTCGAAGCGGCTCAACATTTAGATCCGATGAATTCGGAAGGGTATATTATCTGCGATGCTAACTTCAACAGAGTTAAAGTAAAGTCTCCGCAATATGTGGCGATTTCCCATCTGCGCGAAGGGTTTTCTACTCGCAGGATGATCGAGATTGTTTTAACTAATGAAGGAGAAGAGTTTTTAGCTTATTTTCCTGAGTGGAGTAAGTTGTATCAACAAGTTAAGGAGAAATATCAATCTTTGGTTGAAGAAATCGAGGAAGCTTACCGACAGCACGAACATATCGAAGTTCAGAAAGATTTTGCATTAGCTGTGAAACATTTGCCGTATTCCGGGATTTTGTTTTCTTTGCGGGCCCGAAGAGTTGCGGGAGTGAAAGAAGCTCTCCGCGATGTTACTATTCATAAAATAGAAGAGTTGCTGGGTTTAGAT
This sequence comes from Microcoleus sp. T3_B1, assembly GCF_036700445.1. Lineage (NCBI taxonomy): Bacteria > Bacillati > Cyanobacteriota > Cyanophyceae > Oscillatoriales > Microcoleaceae > Microcoleus > Microcoleus sp. T3_B1. Next base: position 97,009 of record NZ_JAUBOX010000020.1, on the reverse strand, counting down.
TACATCCATCTAGGTTTGTGAAGAAGAAGGCACGACACGGATTTTGACACGGATACACGGATTAATTATCGAGCGTGAGGCAAATGTTTAAGAAAGAGGGAAGAGGGAAGTTCGGCAACGAGCAATGTACGGGATGTAACGGATCTGACGGATGGAATGAAGAGGTAAGTATTTAAACAATGCCCAATGCCCAATGCCCAATGCCCAATGCCCAATTACCAATTACCAATTACCAATTGCCATGAAAAGAGTTATTGTACTTGTCGGTTTACCTGCTTCGGGAAAATCTCAATTTGCTAGGGAATTGCTGCTGTCGGAACCTGCCAAGTGGGTGCGTAGCAATAAAGATTTGCTCAGAGAAATGGCTCACGCTTCTCATTGGTCGCCGGCAAATGAAAAGTTTATTGTGCAGTTGAGAGATACGATTATTTTGATGGCTTTGGAAAGCGGCAAGCACGTCATTGTTGATGATACTAATTTTGGGCCTCACATCGAGCATATCAAGGAGTTGGTTAAAGGTAAAGCTGTTGTCGAAGTTAATGATTCTTTCCTACAAGTTCCGGTTGAGGAATGTATTAAACGGGATTTGAAAAGACTTAATTCGGTGGGCAAAGATGTGATAATGAAGATGTACAATAAGTACGTGCGGGTTCCCGTTGTGCCGCCGGAATATAACCCGGATTTGCCGGATGCAATTATTGTTGATATGGACGGCACATTAGCGCTTCTCAATGGCAGAAATCCTTTTGATGCTTCTACGTGCGATCGCGATTTACCCAATCCGCCAGTTTTAGATACCGTTCGCAAGTGGCAAACCAGCGCCCATATTATTGTAGTGTCGGGCCGCACAGATGATTGTCAGCCTCAAACTGAAAAATGGTTGCAGCAGTATGAGGTCAATTATGCCGCTCTTTATATGCGGAAAACCGGAGATATGAGGAAGGATGCGATTATGAAGGAAGAATTTTATCGGCGGCATATTGCAGGGAAATATAATGTTAAGTTTGTGTTGGACGATCGCCAGCAAGTTGTTGATATGTGGAGAGGCTTAGGATTGACGGTATTCCAAGTAGATGAAGGGGATTTCTAAGGCAGGGTTTGTTTGCGCGGGCGATCTCCCAACTCCTAATGCTACACTCAAAGTAACATTGACAAAAATTTTGTTATGATATCCATTCCCCAACCACCCCAAAAAATGACCGTTGAGGAATATCTCGAATGGGAAGCTCAACAAGAGATTCGCTACGAATATGTCAACGGCGAAGTTTTTGCCAGAATGGGCAGTACAATTCCCCATAACGATATTGCACTTAACTTTTACAGGAACTTGCGCCCGCATCTGCGTTCCAGAGGCTGTCGGATGAACGTGTCAGATGTGAAATTGCAAGTCAGTTTTCAAAGCCGTTACTACTACCCTGATGTGATAGTCAGTTGCGATCCAGAAGACATTAATTCGCGCAATTTCATTCAGAATCCTAAAATCATTGTGGAAGTTCTTTCTCCCAGTACAAGTGCTAAAGATCGGGATGAAAAATTCACTTGTTATCTGAAAATTCCGACTTTGCAAGAGTATATCTTGATTGATTCACAAAAGATTTTTGTTGAGCGTTACTGTCGGGGAGAGGGGAGAATGTGGCTGTACTATTCTTACACTGCTGGGGAGATTATCACTTTATCAAGCATTGAGTTTGATTTGCCGATCGCACTTTTGTATGAAGGTGTTGGATTTGAAACAGAAACAGAAACGTAAAGGGGAATATTGAAACCGCAATCTCTGTAGGGGCGGGTTCACCGAAATCTTTAACACAAATCAAACAATCTGATAAACCCGCCCTCCAACGCCCTATTTTACATCAACATTTGATTCAATAAATTAATGGTAAATTTGTATTTTCTATCGGGTGGGGGCGGGTTTAGGAGATTATTAATTTTTTCCATAGATGGTTGGTGAACCCGCCCCTACGGTTCAATTGTACCTGGTGTTGATTCAATACAGTTCAAACTATCGCGTCCAAGCCAGCCAGCGGTTAAACAAATTTTTCACAAACGGCGTCAAACGAGTGCGATTGTAAGCATCCCCGGCTTTGCGAATTGCATCAGCTTGTGTTGGATACGGGTGAATTGTGCTAGCAATCTTTCCCAAACCAATATTGTTAACCATTGCCAAAGTAATCTCGCTGATCATATCCCCAGCGTGGCGCGCTACAATAGTTGCACCTAATATTTTATCGCTGCCTTTCTTGACGTGAATTTTCACAAATCCTTCCTCTTCGCCGTCAATAATTGCCCGATCGACTTGACTGAAAGGAATTAAAAATGTATCGATATCAATGTTTTTTTCCTTAGCCTCGTGTTCCCCAATTCCGACGCGCGCAATTTCCGGGTTTGTGTAAGTACACCAAGGTATCGTCAAAGCGCTGAGCTTTTTGCGCCCGAAAAATAGAGTGTTTTGAATCACCATCCTCGCGGCAAAATCAGCAGCGTGAGTAAATTTATGTTTCATGCAAATATCGCCTGCGGCATAAATGCGGGGATTAGTAGTTTGCAAGTTGTCGTTGACAAATACGCCAGTTTGTGTATCGTATTCGACACCGATCGCCTCCAGATTCAATCCTTCCACATTGGGCGATCGCCCTGTACTCACAATAATTTCATCTACTGTTACCCATGCTTCCTTACCTTGACATTTATAATAAATTACTTTGCCTGCATTTGTTTTTTCAACGCGATCGATTGTGGATTCTAGTATTAGTTGAATTTCTTCCCGTAGAAAAGCCTGCTGCACGATTTTAGCAGCCTCCGCATCTTCCTTGTCTAAAATCTGAGCATTTTTGTGCAGCAACACGACTTCGGAACCCAGCCGCCGAAAGGCTTGAGCCAATTCGCAGCCGATCGGCCCTGCGCCAATTACTGCCAAACGCTGAGGTCTTTCCGTGAGGTTAAAAACAGTTTCATTTGTCAGATATCCAGCTTCTTGTAAACCGGGAATTTGTGGTTGTCGCGCCCTTGCACCTGTGGCAATTACTGCTTTTTTAAAGCGGAGAGTTTGACCTGCCACTTCTACTGTATTATTGCTAGTAAAACGACCAGAACCCAGAAAAACATCAACTCCTAATTTGTACTGGTAGCGTTCAACAGAATCAACATCGCTGATTCCCGCCCTGATGCGGCGCAGCCGTTCCATCACAGCGGCAAAATCCACTTCTACACTGTCAGAAACATTAACACCAAATTTACTTGCTTCCCAGATATCGCCAACAGTGCGAGACGAGCGAATTAAAGCTTTTGACGGCACACAACCGACATTCAAACAGTCGCCGCCCATTAAATGTTTTTCAATCAAAGCAACTTTCGCGCCCAAACCTGCGGCACCTGCAGCCACAATTAATCCAGCGGGCCCCGCGCCAATTACTACTAAATTATAAGAACTAGCCGGTTGCGGATTTACCCAATCGGGGGGATGCAAATAGGAGACTAATTTCTGGTTGTGCTCGTCCATCGGGGGGACAGTTACGCGATCGACTTTTGACTGCGACATTGGCAAATTATCCTAATTAAATACTTTCTTCCAAAGCTTTGCTGGCTATCCGAGTGATAAAGACAGTAACAGCGACAGTAGCAATAAAACTGATAATATTAATCAACCATTTTACTGCGGAATCTTGAGGACTTGCATACACAGTTTCCGTGCCTATCGCAGCAACCTCTCCCACCAAAGAACCCGAGTAAACGTACATAATTGTACCCGGTATCATGCCAAAGGAACCTAGCACGTAATCTTTCAAAGAAACTTGAGTGATTCCCAGAGCGTAATTCAATAAATTGAAAGGAAATAAAGGACAAAGACGAGTCAAAAAAACTATTTTTAATCCTTGTTGGGAAACTGCGCGATCGAGAGCTTTAAACTTGGGGTGAGATTCCATATATTTTACCACGCGATCGCGGCACAAATAGCGCCCGATCGCAAAAGCAAATACAGCACCTAAAGTGGACGCCGCAAAGACGTAAACCGAACCCCACCACAAACCAAAAATCGCCCCCCCTCCCAGCGTCAGTACCGAACCCGGTACAAACAGCACAGTAGCCAAGTTATAAGTAGCTACAAAAGCCACTGGCCCCCACCACCCTAAATCCTCGATCCGCATTAACAGAGTTCTCAAAACATCTTGAACGTAGGCGGATCTAGTTGCTACAATTAAGAGAGCGAGCAAAAGTGCGATCGAAAAAAACAACACTATGCGTTTAAATTTTACCCTAGCATAATCTTGGATTCGTGCTTTTGTCATGATTAACCCGCAAATATTTATCAGCATTATACTGCAAACTTAAATTATTACTGTAAACTACCCTAAAAGCGATCGTCATGACACCAAAAGCCCAACTTCCAATCCCCGAACATTTTGACCCCGAAAAATTAGGCGAAGTCTGGCGAGTACCCTACCAAGAACGCGCCGCCCAAGCGAAAGATTGGGCAAAGCAGCACAACACCCAACCAGCAACCAGCGACAAAAACCGTATTTGTTTGATGATAATCGATGCCCAAAATACCTTTTGTCTGCCCGAATTTGAATTATTTGTGGGCGGGCGTTCGGGTAGTGGCGCCGTTGATGACAACCTGCGGCTGTGCGAATTTATTTACCGTAATTTAAACGCAATTACAACCATTGCGCCGACAATGGACACCCACACCGCCATGCAAATTTTTCATCCAATCTTTTGGATAAACGAAGCTGGCGAACACCCCCTACCCGCCGCAACTTCTATTACACTCGAAGATGTCCAAAAAGGCATTTGGAAAGTCAATCCAGCCGTCGCCGATAGCATCAGCGGGGGCAATTTTTCAGCACTGGAAAAACAGGCTTGCCACTACGTCAAAAAACTCAGCGCCGATGGGAAATATCCCCTGACAATTTGGCCCTATCACTCAATGTTAGGTGGCATCGGACACGCGCTGGTTTCTGCGGTGGAAGAAGCAATATTTTTTCATACTATAGCCCGCAACAGCCAAGCACTTTTTGAAATCAAAGGCGGGAATCCACTGACTGAAAACTATTCGGTTTTGCGGCCGGAAGTGTTAGATGGATTCGACGGCAATCCGATTGCGGAAAAAAATGCTAAGTTTATTGATAAATTGCTCGATTTTGATGCAGTAATTATTGCCGGACAAGCCAAAAGTCACTGCGTTGCTTGGACAATTGATGATTTGCTGACTGAAATTTTGGCGCGAGATCCGAATTTGGCAAAGAAGGTTTATTTGCTGGAAGATTGCACTTCGCCTGTGGTTGTTCCGGGTGTTGTTGATTTTACGGAACAAGCAGATGCAGCTTATCAAAAATTTGCGGCGGCGGGAATGAATGTGGTTAAATCTACTGAGTTAATTTTGGGCGATTAAAGACGAATGTTTTCGGTTGGGTTTTCAGTGCAAAAAAAGTATACATTATGAACCCTAGGCGGTAATTTTTGTTTGCTTGGCACTCTGCTGCGATCGCATTTACAGCGTATTCCAGGTTGATGAAGTATACCCCAGAAACCGGGTTTCTTTACAGTTCTCCCATCCTTACTGATTCTGTTGCTCGAAACCCGGTTTCTCGCCCTCTACATCTACATGGAATATGCTGTAACTGATAGCTTATGATATAGCGATCCTTGCAGGAGTCGTAAAAAGATGTAGGGGTAGTGCTAAGAGTGCCTACCCCGGCCTCATGGGGCAACCACGGGGGGATTGCCCCTACAAGAATTACACAAATGATTTAGGATTGCTATATCATATCCAAAATGCACACTGACTATATAAGTTTAATCAAGGAGTTTCCCGATGATTGAAAGCGAAATTTATAGTGTTGGTCTTTTTCGGGATGCGAGTGTGCGAGCAATTTCCAAACTCTCGGTAGCCATCGCCACGACTCTTCTGAGCACATTTGTAACTGCCACCCAAGCCTACGCAGTTCCCGTCACCTACGATTTCACCATCACTGTTACCAAAGGCGGGTTAGCGGGCAATTCATTCAACGGTTCTTTCAGCTACGATGATGCCAAATTGAAGGGAAAAGGAGTGGAAGAATTGGGAATTACTGACGGATTAACGACCTGCCTAAATTACCTTGGACGCACTTATCGCGAAACCGATGATACCAGTTATCCTAACTTTCCTACACTCAGATTTGAGGATGGCAAGATCACACAACTAGACTTTTGGATTCAGCCGAATCAGCGAGTTAATTGGTGGAATTTACCGGGATGGGAAGTCAAGCTGTCTGAGCCTAAAATGGGCGATTCAACTGTTCCCAATTGTCAAAAACGGTGAGGCATGGCTAAGGTGCGATCGACCGTAAAAATATAGCAGGAATTAGATGCAACTGCCTACGCTTACGGTAATTTCATGCAGCCACGCTACGAAGGTGCGATCGTCGATCGTCGGCTGGGGCGATCGAATCTTTGCGATCGCTAGGAACGGATGATATCATGTCCGATCGAGCGATTAAAAGGGCGGGTTTTTGAGATTGTCAATTATTGGCAGATATTTTCCGTGAACCCGCCCCTACCGTATTATGGGTAATAGACCGGAAATAATATGACTCAAAGATTGTTTGAAAAAAACCGCATGATTCCTCTTCTCTGTCGGTCAATAGTGCCTCTGCGGTTGACGATTTTCAATAACTATTTCCCATCCAATCTGGGGACTTCTTGCAAAAAGCTGCCGCTCAACATTAACTCAGTCATCCGGTCTAAGTTGCCGCTGACTTGCAATTTTTTATCTGTTTGAAAGCGCTCGATATCTGCTTTTAAATTGCCGCTATTATATCCTAATTTACTCAAATAGTCAATAGCTTGTTTGTCACTTAACAAGATATCCGCCGAACGAAAAATCGGCACGTATTCCTCCCGCCAAACCTGGGCAAAAGTTGCTCTATCTAAATAGAAAATCCGGCCCCGCGCCGGGTCTCCAATGGCAGCTACACTGTCATTCATTCCCAGCAAAGCCACCGCGTGGGGTAGCTTCCGAGGGCCGTCAAACAGCCAAACTGCTAGGACTCCGGGGCGATTAATTTGCTGAATTTGCTCCCAAGTTGGCGTTAGTTCGATCGCATTTACGCCCAAAGCTCTTGCTGCTATTATTAACTGTGGCATCGAAGTTCCCAAGCGACTCGTGCCGGCAAAACGCGCTACATTCGATTCCGTCGCATCGATTCCCCAACGCCTTAACACTGTTGCTAGGGCGGCGGGGGCGCAACTGCTGTTAGATGTTTGTCGAAATACACCGTTGGGCTGCAAATTATCTATTAAATCATCGTAAATTGGCGCCATAAAATAGTTTTCAGCGCCTGTAAATCCTCCCAATCCCAAGCAACCAATTAAGATTACTGCGATTACTTGCGATCGCGCTGTCAACCAACTTATACTAAAGCCAATACCGCAGACTCCCATCAGCATCACTCTGAGCAAAGTCCAAGTAACTCGCATCCCGTGAAAGCGCCACTCGATCGGCAAAGCAGGCATTTGAGGCATATTTAAAGCCAGTAGCAGCAAGGCAATATAAAAACCCAAAAACAGCAGGGCGATCGAGTTTCTGCCCTTGAACAAATCATTAGCCGTCACTCCCGATCGAACTAACACCCGCCCGAACCGCATTCCCCAGACAAACAGCACCGAACCCAGCACCAGCGTCACTACTATTTCCATGACCTTAAAATTTTGTTGCTTAACGCTAGTTGTAACATTTATGCGATCGACTTGAACCCCAATCAATAGTGCGAGAGAGGAAGAGTGGGAGAGAGGAAGAGTGGGGGAGAGAATTTGACCACGAATTTCAAAGGTGGTACCCGCCACGTGATTTATCCGTGGAATCAATCCAAAATCGAAAATCACTTATTGCCCCCGCATTTATCCGTGGGCTCAATCGAAAATCGAAAATCTAAAATCTAAAATCGATTGACGATGTTTGGGTTTGGTTCCTGAATTTCTCGCTACAATCGAATAAACAGGATTTATCCAAAATCGAAGCAGGTAAAACAACCCTTAATTCTCAAGGCTTTGACCTGCATAGCTTGCTCGATATTAAGTTTTTTCAGGTTTTTCTTGATGAGTCTGAGTCAATGGTTGAGAATGAGATAATTCCGCTACCTAACCCAACAGGAGACATTGCCATGTTTGCCAACTTAAAGCTGAGAAACGGGATGCGACTAGGATATGCACTTCCCATTGCTTTGAAGGGGATTAATGTGTGGGTTTTTTAAAGATAGGAAAAATTTAAGATGATTAACTTCAAAGCCACCAAATTAAGAGAGCGTATTCTGTGGGGATATTCCCTACCTATTTTGCTTTCAGTTGGAGCAGCTACTTTGGTTTTCTTTAATGCTAAAGAAGTCGAAGAAAAAGCAAAAGTGCTAAATAATTCTCATGCTGTTGTTATAGATTTGAAAGAGCAACAGCTAGGATTTGCAGGTATGCAAAAAGCGGCTCGTGGGTATTTTTTGGCCAAAGATAGTGCTTTCTTAACTGAATACAATGAAGAGGCAAACAGCTTTGACAAATCCTATCAGGATTTACTTAATCGGGCACAAAACCCGCAACAGCGCCAGCGGCTAGAGGAAATGAAGGTCTTAAAAAATCAGATAGACCAAGGCTATAAACAAGCCTTTTCTTTGGTTGATCAAGGTAAGCAAGACGAGGGACTTAACTTATGGAAGACACAAATTGTACCAAAGCTTCGTCAGGTTGATGCTATAGCTAAGGAGTTTCAAAGCACCGAGGAAGGGATTTTAATTGAGCAAGAAAAAGAGCAAATTAAAGCTTTGCAGTTCCTGACTACAGTGGTGATTTTAAGCACTGCTGTAGCTGCACTTACGGCAATTGCGATCGCTCTGGGGATTGCTTCAGGCATTGCAAAGAGCATGAATCAGTCAGTCAATATGATTGTTAGTTCTTCCACAGAAATTGCGGCCACAGTAGAACAGCAGGAACGCACAGCCGCACAGCAATCGAGCTCTGTAAATCAAACGACAATCACAATGGATGAGTTGGGCGCGGCTTCCCAACAATCAGCCCAGCAAGCCCAAGCTGGTGCGGAATCTGCACGGCTTGCTTTAAAGAGCACTGAAAGGGGAACCCTAGCAGTGGAGCAAACCCTGGAATCGATGAGAATATTGAAAGAAAATGTCGGGGCAATGGCGGCACAAATTCTGCAATTGAGCGAACAAACCCATCAGATTGGCAATATCTCTACGGATGTCACAGATTTAGCAAATCAAACAAATATGCTGGCACTGAATGCCTCAGTAGAAGCAGTGCGGGCGGGCGAAAACGCCAAAGGTTTTACTGTCATAGCCACAGAAATCCGCAAACTAGCAGATAAAAGTAAGAAATCAGCCGAGAAGATTAACCGCCTTGTCTATGATATCAAGAATGCGATAAATTCCACCGTAACGGTGACAAAGGAAGGTACTAAAACAGTAGAAGAAGGAACAAAAATTAGTCAAGAAACAGCAGCAGCTTTCTCGGAAGTAGCAAATGCGGTTAACAATGTGGTATTGAACAATCAACAAATTTCTCTAACGGCTCAACAACAAGCAGTTGCTATTAAACAAGTAGTGGATACTATGAACAGCCTCAACCTATCTGCCCAAGAAACCGCTAGTGGTATTACTCAAACCAAAGTAGGCACTCAACAATTGAACGATGCAGCCCAAAATCTCAATTCAATTGTCTAAAGGGTGCTCAGTGTTTTGGGCGAGCAGATTAGCCATTGATAGCATTGAGTCCATCGATTTTAGATTTTAGATTTTAGATTTTAGATTCAAGCATTGACCCCACGGATAAATTCGGGGGCCTGTTTATCGGATACAGGTTTTTTATTTCTTGGTCCTGAGTCTGCTTTCGGAATGAATCCGGGGGCTTGTATCCTGGATGCTTTCGGTCATGAATATATCTGGCAGCCCTCCCAGCTTGTCAAACCTGCGGCATCCAAGTCAAAACGATCGCACGCGAGTGCATCGCCAAAGCCAGGGCGATCGAATTTCTGCCCTTAAACAAATCCTTCGCAGTAACTCCAGATCGAACTAACACCCGCCTGAACCGCATTCCCCAGACCCACAGTACCGAACCCAGCACCAGCGTCACTACTATTTCGATGAACTCAAAATTGTGTTGCTTAACGCTAGTTGTAACATTTATGCGATCGACTTGAACCCCAATCAATAGTGAGAGAGAGGAACACTGGGAAAGAGAAACTGTGGGGGAGAGAATTTGACCACCAATTTCAAAGGTGGTACCCGCCACGTGATTTATCCGTGGAATCAATCCAAAATCGAAAATCACTTATTGCCCCCGCATTTATCTCGCGCAAGTCAATCGAAAATCTAAAATCTAAAATCTAAAATCGATTGACGATTTTTGGGTTTGGTTCCTGAATTTCCAGCTACAATCGAATAAACAGGATTTATGCAAAATCAAAGCAGGCAAAACAACCCTTAATCCTAAAGACTTTGACCTGCATCGCTTGCTCGACATTAAGTTTTGCCAGATTTTTATTGATGAGTCTGAGTCAATGGTTGAGTTAGTAAAGCACGGAAAGCAAAAAAAAGCGCTGGAAGTTTTTTCACGAAAAAAGCGGCATTAATTATGAATTAGTATTACGGATTAAATAACTACTTGGGTGAAAAACATCAGGAAATTATTGACGCTGCAACTTCCCCCCACAAAAGTCAACAACGAATCAAGGAGTAGAAAGTGCAATGTGGCACAATATTATTCGGCTTAGTAAAGTAGTTCCCTTGGGCTTCGGCTCAATTTTTTTCTTAATGATTAGCATCGGATTTGCCACTAAATTGAGTATGGATAAGTTAGCCGAAGCTATTGAGTGGCAAACGCACACTTATGTAGTCCAGACAAATTTGCAAGCCCTAGAAAAAGATTTAGTGGATGCTGAAACAGGACAGCGGGGGTTTATCTTCGCTGGCAAGGAGGAATTTTTAGAACCTTATAAAAATGGTCAAATAGCCTTTTATAAAACACTAAATGAGACAAAAGAGTTAATAAAAGATAACCCAGAACAAGTGAAAAAATTGGAGAAAGTAGAAAATTTGGGTCAGCAAAAACTAGATGAATTAGCGGAAACTATATCCCTGAAAAGGGCGGGTAAAGAACCAGAGCTAAGAGCCTTGGTGATTTCAGGGAAAGGCAAGATATTAATGGATGAAATTAGGGAGAAGCTGGCAGAAATGCTTACGGTAGAAGATGCTTTACTGGTTCAACGAACAAAATTAGCAAAACAGTCGGAGCAATTAGCGACGATTGTTTCTATAGGAGGTACGGTTGTTGCTGTAGTATTGGGTTCATTTATTGTATTATTTATTTTTGATAAAATTATCCGACCAATCAATCAGGTAGCAAATACGATCGCCAGTTCTTCCACAGAAATTGCGGCCACAGTAGAACAGCAGGAACGCACAGCCGCACAGCAATCGAGCTCTGTAAATCAAACGACAATCACAATGGATGAGTTGGGCGCGGCTTCCCAACAATCAGCCCAGCAAGCCCAAGCTGGTGCGGAATCTGCACGGCTTGCTTTAAAGAGCACTGAAAGGGGAACCCTAGCAGTGGAGCAAACCCTGGAATCGATGACAATATTGAAAGAAAATGTCGGGGCGATAGCGGCACAAATTCTGCAATTGAGCCAACAAACCCATCAGATTGGCAATATCTCTACTGATGTCACAGATTTAGCCAATCAAACAAATATGCTGGCACTGAATGCCTCAGTAGAAGCAGTGCGGGCGGGCGAAAATGCCAAAGGTTTTACCGTCATAGCCACAGAAATCCGCAAACTAGCAGATAAAAGTAAGAAATCTGCCGAGAAGATTAACCGCCTTGTCTATGATATCAAGAATGCGATAAATTCCACCGTAACGGTGACAAAGGAAGGTAATAAAACAGTAGAAGAAGGAACAAAAATTAGTCAAGAAACAGCAGCAGCTTTCTCGGAAGTAGCAAATGCGGTTAACAATGTGGTATTGAACAATCAACAAATTTCTCTAACGGCTCAACAACAAGCAGTTGCGATTAAACAAGTAGTGGATACTATGAACAGCCTCAACCTATCTGCCAAAGAAACCGCTAGTGGTATTACTCAAACCAAAGTAGGCACTCAACAATTGAACGATGCAGCCCAAAATCTCAATTCAATTGTCTAAAGGGTGCTTAGTCTTTTGGGCGAGCAGATTAGCAATTGATAGCATTGAGTGATGAATTGAGCTGGCAGCCCTCCCAGCTTGTCAAACCTGCGGCATCCAAGTCAATCGATTTTAGATTTTAGATTTTAGATTTTAGATTGGGCATGACTGATGACTATCTGGGTTTGCTGCTTGCCTACAGTTGCATTCTTTTTTTAAACTGGTATCAAAAGGAGCTCCGGCCCATCGCTACAGCCAGGGCGATCGAATTGCCTGGTAACACAGATCCGGACTCTGCCTCCAATTTTCCTGCTAGAAAAGCGATGATCGGGCTCTGGACATCGGTTCCTTGGCTCTTCCAGGGAACCAGTTATTTATGGTTTATTAGCAAGGGGGCGATCGCGTAAATAAACCCAAAATAAGATCACCATAGATAAAACGCAAGAAGCTTTCCAAACAAATAACCACCAAGGACTCCACCACGCGCCGGTTTGTACTTCGACAATATCTGAGCCACCAAACAACAAAAAAATTAGGCTAGTAATCAGGCGATTAATTCTGGTTCTTCCTGATGTTTTTCCGGCATTAATAGCGAAACCAATCGCAAACAAAAACCAGAGTAATGCTTCAAGATAATTGCCATATACATAGATTTCCTCTAATAATTTAGCTTGTGCTTCAGCTTGTTCTAAAGAAGCGGGATTTAACATGATTTGCCATGAATAAGCACCACCTATGCCGAGAAAAATAAATATAATTGTTAGTCTTATTGCTGCACCTTTTGTCAAATTCATAAATTAATTTTTAGGGTGGGTTAGGTGGTAACTATATGGGCAAAAAAAAGTTAATTCCCGTCTTATACCAATTTAATGTGAAGCAGACTAGCAATTGATAGCATTGAATCATCAATTGCGATCGCAGCCGTCCAAGCGTGTCAAACCCCGGCATCCAAGTCAAAAGGAACTCCGGTGATCGTATCGCTACCGCTTGGGCGATCGAATTTCTGCCCTTAAACAAATGCTCTTCTGTAACGGACGATCGAACTAACACCCGCCCGAACCGCATTTCCTAGACCAACAGCACTGAACCCAGCACCAGCGTCACTACTATTTCCATAAGTTCAGAATACGATCGCTTAACTCGGTTGTAACTCATATGTTGCACCATTCTCAATAAGCTTTTTAGGAACAGGCTTTCCGGCCTGTTCCACAAGAAAATTCACTCTTTGTGGAACAGGCCGGAAAGCCTGTTCTTGAGAATGGTGCAATATCTCAGTTTTAACACGCTTTGCGATCGATACCTCCTGACTCCTGCTCAATAATGAATCCGTGTATCCGTGACTTCCCTGTCGTGCCTTTCTTCAACCACACCTAAAACTTGCCAAATGTCAAGGGATTCCATCGACTTTTCCCCACCTTAGCCACCAAGTCCCAAACAAGATGTACCGCCGGAAAAAATCCCCCAAATTTTTTGCCACAAACGGCCACATCGGTTGTAATATAGATGTAAGTCACAGCCCGTTAAAGTAATCAACCAACAATTAAGCCGCTCAATATATTCACGCTCCAACGAGCGATCAGTTGTATTGAGCGCGCCGCGCCTATTAAGGAGCGCTAAAAGCTCGTCACACACCCCAAATATTCAGCAAGAATCATGCCATCAAGAGCCGCCAACGATGTAGACGTAGCAGAGCAATATTGGCACTACCTAGAAGTATCCAAGCTTGCAACTATCTTAGAAACCAACCTGGAAAGCGGTTTAGAACCGACAGAAGCCAACCATCGCCAACAGAAATTCGGGCCCAACGAACTAACTGTTAAAGCAGGGAAACCAGCCTGGTTAAAATTTATACTGCAATTTAACCAACCCCTCCTGATCATCTTGCTGAGTGCAGGTTTAATCAAAGCAGTGATCGGAGAATGGCTAAACGCTAGCGTAATTTGGGGCGTAACCACCACCAACGCTACTATTAGTTTCATCCAAGAAGCTGGAGCCGAGAAAAAAATTGAAGCCCTAGCCCAAGCTGTCACCACAGAAGCCACAGTTATTCGGGGCGGCAAAAAATTAAGAATTCCCTCCAAAGAACTCGTAGTCGGGGACTTAGTAACCCTGACTTCCGGCGACAAAGTACCGGCAGACTTGCGCTTAGTGAAAGTCCGCGACTTGCAAATCGACGAATCGGGACTCACCGGGGAATCTGTTGCTGTCGAAAAAGAATTAGGACAATCTGGAGACTTGGTTCTGCCACAAGAAACGCCACTAGCAGAACGGGATAACATGGCCTATGCCGGCAGTTTTGTCACTTTTGGCCAAGCTAGCGGCATCGTAATTGCGATCGCCAATAAAACCGAAACCGGCAAAATCTCCCAACTATTAGATCGGCACATCGATCTCACCACCCCCTTAACCCGCAAATTCAACCAATTCAGTCAAAACTGGCTGTTATTCGTGTTGGGAATGGCAACCTTGACCTTCGCAGTCAGATTGGGCAGACCTGTCCCAGAGGGGGTTTCAGCCTTTAAAGAAGCAGTCGAACCCGCAGTCGCCCTGATTGTCGGCGCAATTCCCGAAGGCTTACCCGCCGTCATCACCGTCACCCTAGCCGTAGGCGTTTCCCGGATGGCAAATCGCCACGCGATCGTCCGCAAATTGCCCGCAGTGGAAACCCTCGGCGGCGCTACCGTCATCTGTTCCGACAAAACCGGAACTTTGACGGAAAACGAAATGACGGTGCAAGAAATCTATTCTGGCGGCGAATCCTACTCGGTTACGGGTACGGGATACAGCCCCGAAGGTGAAATTCAACTCAACCAACTGCCAATTACTGTCAGCCAAACTCCAACTTTGCAAGAATGTTTGCAAGCTGGACTCCTTTGCAACGACTCTCAGTTGGAATTCAAAGACGATAATTGGATAGTCGTCGGAGATCCGACAGAGGGAGCGTTAATTGCTGCAGGCAAAAAAGCTGATTTGAGCCAGCAAATTTTGTCCAAGTCAATGCAGCGGCTGGATTCAATTCCCTTTGAATCTCAGTTTCAATACATGGCGACGCTGCACCGAACTCCCACTGGCAAAATTTTGTACGTCAAAGGTTCAGTAGAATCAATTCTCGGCCGCTGCGGTTCCAGTCTCGACACTCAAGGAAATCCGGTAGAAGTCGATCGCGAACAAATCCACCACCAAGTCGATGAAATGGCAAAGCAAGGCTTGCGCGTCTTGGCTTTAGCGAAAAAGCCAGTACCGCAAAGCCAAAATTCCGTCGATCACTCGGATTTGGAGTCAGGGCTGGTTTTCTTGGGACTGCAAGGCATGATTGACCCGCCGCGGGCAGAAGCGATCGCAGCCGTCCAAGCTTGTCAAACCGCCGGCATCCAAGTCAAAATGATTACCGGCGACCACATCGCTACAGCCAAGGCGATCGCCCGCCGCATGGGATTCCGCAAAACTAAACACCACAGGGAACTTGTAGCCTACACCGGTGCTCAACTCGCCGCAATGAGCAAGCAGGAACTCGGCGAAGCCGTAGAAGCCGGCTCAGTTTTTGCCCGCGTCGCCCCAGAACAAAAACTCCGCCTCGTAGAAGCTTTGCAAAATCAAGGCGAAATCGTGGCGATGACGGGAGACGGCGTTAACGACGCGCCGGCGCTGAAACAAGCGGATATCGGGATTGCGATGGGCAGCGGTACTGAGGTTTCTAAGGAAGCCGCCGACATGATTCTTACCGATGATAACTTTGCGTCGATCGAATCTGCTGTCGAAGAAGGGCGATCGGTTTACAAAAATCTGCTCAAAGCAATCAGCTTCATTCTCCCAGTCAACGGCGGAGAATCGATGACAATTTTGCTCAGCACCCTCCTCGGTCGAGAATTGCCGATTTTGTCGCTACAAATTCTCTGGCTGAATATGCTCAACTCGATCACCATGACTGTGCCTCTGGCTTTCGAGCCCAAGTCAGCGGGAGTCATGAAACAGCAGCCCCGACCGGTCAACGAACCTTTCCTCACGGGAAATCGGATCAAGCGGATCATCGCTATTTCTCTTTACAACTGGACTCTGATTTTCGGAATGTTTGAATGGGTACGCCAAGCTCCTTGGGGAACCTTGGAACTGGCCCGCACGATGGCGATTCAAGCTTTGGTAATGGGGAGAATTTTTTACCTGTTGAGTCTCAGCCAGTTGTTGCCTTCTTTGATTGCTAAATTTAGCGGTTCTAAGGAAGAAGTTAGCGGTGCTCCCGCCCTCGGTGTGGGAATTGTCCTGGCGGTGATTTTGCAGATCATCTTTGCTAATTCTCCGTTTGTCAATCGCATATTTGAGACGGCTCCGATGAATCTGGATCAGTGGTTGATTTGCTTCGGCGTAGCCCTGCCGATGATCGGTGTTGCTCTCTCCGTCAACCGCTTTGACCCGCCCAACTAAGCTGCTGTACAAAAGTGCGATCGAACTTGGAGGTACTGCCACCGATTAGTAATTTCGGGTGTTGAGAAACCGGGTTTCTGGAAGAAACCGGGTTTCTCTGTTTTACACAAAATCGAACCTAAAAGCCCACGTCATATCATCTCCGGTAAATCACTTACGATTAAGCGCCAATTTTAGGCCAATACGCTTGGGCCCGAGCCCGATCGCCCCTAGCCCCCCGCATCGTTGCGGGGGGACAAGAACTTACTCTTTCGTCCCCCAACAACCAGGGGGAGTAGGGGGTATGCGAGGGGATCACGCCCGGAATAAGCAGTTTTAACCCAAGCGTATTGAATTTTAGTCCACCAATGAAAACCAGTTAACCCTTTGACAACACCCAAAGCGTAAAATGTTAATTATTTCTGTATAATAAACTACAATTAGCTTAAAAAAAATAGACATATATTAACAAAGTAAATGTGCAGTGGCTGCGATGTTGGCAACTTATTGACAAGAGATTTGAAGGCGGCCCGATCGGCCTTCGCTACAACCCTTACCCAGCAAGTCTTGGTTTGAACCAGTTTTGATAAGCCAACCAGAGCGCCCTTCCCAACGGTTCGTTATCGATAGGGCGATCCCAAAAGATTTACTTATCAAATGAATTTAATAATTGTTTTATAATTTGTGCAAGAGTAAGGTAGAGTTAATTATCAAGCCAAGAAAACGTGCGGCTCGCAAAAAGTGAGTTCACACAACTCGGCCGCTCGAAATATCGATAATCAAAAAAGTCAAATCAGCAGGGATAGTTTAAAGAATTATGCTAGCGATAAATCTTTTGCTCCCTCCTGCCAAGGAGCGCTCAAAACAGTTCGCTAAATTCCATTAGCGAACAGAAAAAAAGCGCCTTGATAAACTTCAGTGATGTCGTTACAGAAGATTATGAATTGCAGCGAGGCTAGACTATGACAAAATTTTCAGAGCAATTTTCTCGGCGTAAATTTATCGTTACAGCAGGTGCATCTGCAGTCAGTTCAATACTGCTCAAAGGGTGTTTGGGAAATCCTCCCGAACCGGGTGCTAGTGCTGGCGGTGAGGCCGCTGCTGGTGGCGGGGCAGTGCCGGTGGCAACCTCAGCAGTTGCAGTTGCCAACGAGAGAAGAGTAGAAGGAATTGAAAGCAGTAAAATTACATTGGGATACATCCCGATCGTGGAAGCAGCACCTTTAATCATTGCCCAAGAAAAAGGCTTTTTTGCCAAATACGGCATGACTGAGGTAACAGTTGCCAAGCAAGCCAACTGGGGATCGACCAGAGATAACGTAGAAATCGGATCTGCCGGGGGCGGCATTGACGGCGGCCAGTGGCAAATGCCGATGCCTTATCAAATTAGTCAAGGCCTGATCACCAAAAACAGCACCCCAATCCCGATGTATGTTCTGGCGCAGTTGAACACTCACGGAAATGGAATTGCGATCGCGGGCAAACACCAAGGCAAAGGCCTCGGACTCAAACTAGACCAAGCAGCCCAAGACTACATCAAAGGCCTAGCGAAAGCAGGCACTCCCTTCAAAGCAGCCTACACCTTCCCCAAGGCCAACCAAGACTTGTGGATTCGCTACTGGCTTGCAGCTAACGGCATCGATCCCGATACAGATGTCAGCTTGCTGACAGTGCCGGCCGCCCAAACCGTGGCCAACATGAAAACCGGAAGCATGGACGCTTTCAGCACCGGCGACCCCTGGCCTTTGCGGATTGTCAAAGAAAACATCGGCTTCATGTCAGCGCTAACTTCCGAAATCTGGAAAGCTCACCCAGAGGAATATCTCGCAATTCGCGGCGACTGGGTAGACAAGCATCCCAAAGCCACAGAAGCCGTGATAGCAGCAATCATCGAAGCGCAACAGTGGTGCGACAAGCCAGAAAATCGCCCCGAATTAGTTGCCATTCTTTCCGGCAAAAACTTCATTGACGTAAATCCGGCTGTTTTGGCGCCGCCCTTTGAAGGCAAGTATGTCATGGGCGATGGCAAACCCGACATCAACGACTTCAAGAGCAGCCCGCTGTACTGGAAAGATAGCGTCGGCAACGTTTCTTATCCCTACGCAAGTCATGATTTGTGGTTCATTACCGAAAGCGTTCGCTGGGGTTTCTTGCCAACAAAAACCTTGGCAGACAAAAAGACACTCATCGGTAAAGTCAACCGCGCCGATATCTGGAAGAAAGCAGCCAAATTAGCCGGAGTGGCTGATGCTGATATTCCGAAAAGTACGTCTCGCGGCATTGAGAAGTTCTTTGATGGCAAAGAATTCAACCCGGATCAGCCCGAAGCTTATCTGAGTAGTTTGGCGATTAAAAAAGTGTGATGGGTAAAAGCTTCCCATAATTTAGCCTCAAAAATTTAGTCTCGAAAGAAAACACCGCAGAAACAGAGGAGATAAGCAGGATGGCTGTAAGTACAAGTCGGAGAGGTAGAGTCGCTCCGCAAGCGGCGCTGGGCGAGTTTTGGAAGAAGAATTCCGCGAATATATTGCCGCCAATCTTGGGGGTACTTGGATTTCTGTTTGTTTGGCAATTCCTGTCAAGTTCTGGAATTATTAAATTGCCGGGGCCGACAAGCGTTTGGACAGATGAACGGACGCGGATTTTGCTGCTGTATCCTTTCATGAACTCCAAAACCTACGGAGTCGGACTATTTTGGCAGACTTTAGCTAGTTTGGAACGGGTGGCAAAAGGCTATACTCTCGCCGCGGCTGTGGGAATTGGCATGGGGGTTGTGGTAGGTACAAATCCTTTTCTAAATAAGGCTTTAGATCCGCTTTTTCAGTTTTTGCGGATGGTGGCTCCTTTGGCTTGGGTGCCGATCGCCCTGGCTGCACTGCAACAAAACGAACCTGCTGCTTTGTTCGTGATTTTTATCACTTCAGTTTGGCCGATTTTGATCAACACGGCTGAAGGTGTGCGCCAAATTCCAGACGACTATAACAACGTTGCGAAAGTGCTGCAACTTACTCGGAAAGAGTATTACCTCAATATCTTGTTTCCGTCGGCACTTCCTTACATCTTCACAGGATTGAGAATTGCGATCGGTTTGGCTTGGTTGGCAATTATCGCTGCGGAAATTGTGATGTCCGGGATTACAGGTATCGGCTTCTTTATTTGGAACGCTTACCAGCAAAACTACATCAGCGAAATTTTGTTAGCTGTAGTCTACATCGGGGCTGTTGGTTTGCTGCTCGATCGCATGATGGCTTGGTTGCAGCAAAAAATTGCTCCATCTCAAGGAAAATAGTTGTGCAAGTAACTCGCTAAATAATTTTGAGTTTTGAGTTGAAAGATTTGAGTTCAAAACTCGATATTTATATTTCAGGAAACTGCAATCTACACTGGGTTACGATATCAACAACAAGCGACAGTTAAAGCTAGCTGCTAATCAAGAAAGACTAGCAGCTAGCGAAATAACAAACCTACAAAAAAGGCAAGAAAATCATGTCTATTTTGATTGAAATAGAACAACTGGAAAAAGTATTTAATTTATCAGACGGCGGCACATACGTTGCTCTCAAAGGCATCGATCTGGAAATTGAAAAAGGCGAATTTATCTCCTTAATCGGACACTCCGGCTGCGGCAAATCTACGCTGCTAAATATGGTGGCAGGTTTGGATTTGCCGACAGAAGGATTGGTGACAATTGAAGGACAAAGAATCACCCAACCAGGCCCCGATCGCATGGTAGTATTCCAAAACTATTCCCTGCTACCTTGGCGGACGGTCAGAGAAAACATTACCCTAGCCGTAGACTCGGTAATGAGTGGCTTACCCAAAGCCGAACGCCTCGAAATCATTCAAAAACACATCGACATGGTGGGCTTAACTCCCCACGCCGAAAAACAACCTGCATTGCTATCAGGGGGACAAAAACAGCGCGTGGCGATCGCCCGTGCCCTCGCCCTGCGCCCCAAACTCTTACTTCTAGACGAACCCTTCGGCGCTTTGGACGCTTTGACTCGCGGCAACTTGCAAGAAAAGTTGATGGAAATTTGCCAAGAGTACGAAATCAGCGCCCTGATGGTAACTCACGACGTGGATGAGGCGGTGTTGCTGAGCGATCGCATCGTCATGCTCACCAACGGCCCAGAATCGAAGATAGGCGGCATTCTCGAAGTAGACATCCCCCGCCCCCGCAAACGGATGGAAGTCGTCTCACACCCCAGCTACTACGCTCTACGTAGCGAAATGATTTACTTCCTCAACCAGCAGAAGCGCGTCAAAAAACTGCGGGCGCGGAAAGTACCGGCGATCGCCCGCCACGGCCTGGAAAAAGTCAACCTCGAACTCGGCTTTATTCCGCTGGCAGCCTGTGCTCCCCTCGCTGTCGCCAAAGAAAAAGGCTTTTTTGCCAAGCACGGCCTCGATGAAGTCCACCTCGTGCGGGAAACAAGCTGGCGCGGCATCGTAGACGGCATCGCCGCAGGTTACTTAGACGCAGCCCAAATGCCCTCTGGGATGGCGATGTGGTTGAGCTTGGGGGGCCACCAAGAGCAGCCGATTCCGACGGTGACAGCCCTCACCATGAGCCGCAATGGCAACGGAATTACCCTCGCGAGGCGCTTTTACGACCAAGGGATCTACACTCTGGCAGACTTTAAAAAAATGCTCCAGAGAACGCCCGCCCAAACGCACCGTATGGGCATCGTTCACCCTTCTTCGATGCACAACCTGTTGCTGCGTTACTGGCTGGCTTCCGGCGGGATTGACCCGGATCACGATGTGTTGCTGAAAAATATCCCACCGGCTCAGATGATCGTTGACTTGCAGGGCGGCACTATTGACGGTTTCTGCGTCGGCGAACCTTGGAACTTGCGGGCCTCAATGGAAGGAGTCGGCTTTACGGTGGCTACAGATTTGGAACTGTGGCCGGGGCATCCGGGAAAAATTTTGGGGGTGCGGGAAGACTGGGCAAATGCTTATCCCAACACTCACATTGCTCTAGTCAAAGCTTTGCTCGAAGCTTGCAACTATTGCGCCGATCCAAGTCGCGCCGCCGAGGTTTCGGAAATTGTCGCGGGAAGGGAGTACGTCGCTACTGATAAGAGTTACATCCAACTCGGCGACCCCAAATCTTCTGCTTGCAACCTCGATACTCCGATGCGGGAATACGCCCACCACTTGTTTTCTGGAGAGGGGGTGAATCGCCCAAGCCGCACCGAACAACTCTGGCACATGGTGCAGATGGCGCGCTGGGGCGATACTGTGTTCCCGCGCAACTGGGTGGAAATTCTGGAGCGGGTGGTGCGAGTCGGTGCGTTCAGCACGGCGGCGCGAGAGCTGGGGATGGCTGATATTACTTACACTCGCGGTTCTCTCAGCTTGTTTGACGGCTCGGTGTTTAATGCTGACGATCCGATCGGCTATCTCAACAGTCTGGCGATTAAACGCGATTTCACGATGGCGGAAGTTGTACTTGATTCCGACCGTAGAGTTGCTTAAAGTGGTTTTCAGTAGGATGCAAACAGGGTAATTGCTAATTGTTTAGTTGCTCATTGCTAATGGCTAGTTAGTAATTCCTTCTTCCCTCTTCCTTCTTCCTTCTTCCTTCTTCCTTCACCTATAACCCACTAACAAGTTCCAAAATCATGCTCAACACCACTACGAACCAAACTCAAACCAAAAAGCAAGACAAGAAAGTAAAGGATCGCCGGAAGCCTTTTTTGGTGATGGAAAATGTTCACAAATCATACCCAAATGGTTACAGAGCTTTAGAAAACGTTAACTTGACTGTAGCTGAGGGAGAGTTTATTACGCTGATCGGACACTCGGGTTGTGGCAAGTCAACGCTGTTGAATATGGTGTCGGGTTTTAGCCATCCGACTCAAGGCAGCGTCAGAATTAGCGGGCAAAAAATTGAGAAGCCGGGCCCCGATCGCATGGTGGTGTTTCAGGGTTACGCTTTGTTGCCTTGGCGGACGGTGTTTGAAAATGTTTACCTTGCGGTTAATGCTGTATTTCCTGAGAAGTCGAAGGTCGAAAAAAATGCGATCGTCAACGAGCATTTGGCGATGGTGGGATTGACTGAAGCTGCTGAGAAAAGACCGCCGCAAATTTCGGGGGGGATGAAGCAGCGGGTTTCGATCGCCCGCGCTTTGGCAATTCGCCCGAAAGTGCTGATTTTAGACGAACCTTTTGGTGCTCTGGACGCAATTACTAAGGAGGAATTGCAAGAAGAGTTGCTGAAAATCTGGAACGATCACCGCTGTACGGTGTTGATGATTACTCACGACATTGATGAAGCGCTGTTTTTGGCCGATCGACTGGTGATGATGACTAACGGCCCGTCGGCGACAATCGGTGAAGTTTTGGAGATTCCTTTCCCGCGTCCGCGCGATCGGGTTCAAATGATGGAAGATCCGGAATACTACAATTTGCGGAACTACGCCCTAGATTTCCTGTTCCGTCGCTTTGCACACGATCACGATGCCTAATCGGTTGGGAAATCAAAGTTCAAGAGGAGAATTATGAGACTTCTCGAACAAGTTTAATTCTTGTGCGGAGTAGGGGTTGGGCATCCTGCCGGCCCAAGACGAGCTTTTTTGCAGAAGTCTATTGAAAAGTTTAAGCCCCAGTGTTCCCCGATGTCAGGGGAACATCGCTGCGGGCGCAATTTTCCCGATCCGGTTGGGTAAACTGAAGCTTAATGGTGGACGAGAAGTTTTTTCGGACGTTCGGATCTTTTTCCGATATTTTACGTCTACCAGCGAAGAGACCCGATTGCCTAGCTGTCGGTAAGCTGGCATGAATAGAGCCCACCTTCGATCGAGGGTGGGCTTCTTCTTGATGTTATTAACCGTTTGTGGGCGATCGGTGGTTGGTGCATTCCACCCTTGGAACTGGCACACTGCAGGAACGTTTATCGGTGTTTCATGGATTAAGGCTGTTTTCAATATAGCGGTTTTCAGTGGAGTGAAGTACAGACGATCGGGTAGGAAAACGGCTGATCCTAAGTCCGGCGCGGGGATTTGCGACTTTTAACCATTGGTATAAGAGTGATGATTGTAGCAAGACTTTTTTTAATTTGTATTACTCAGGTTTGCACGGAAAACTCCTCTGGGTCAATATCCCAATTTACCCAGCGAATTGCTTCTTTAGCAGATCGCACATCAGGCGGCACTCGCAAAACGTGAATGTGTCCCGTACTCGGACAAGTCATTTTTAACAAATAAACTGGCTTTGCATTACCCACCCGATCAAAATCAGCGTCAAACTCGATGCTTAATAAAGTGTATTCCTGCCAACTATCTAATTCTGTCACCGCTAATTCTTGAATTATGCGATCGTAAGTAATTCCCTGAATTAACGCGCGCCGAATTTCTGCATTCTGTTCCTTCAACACCCACTTAGGATCGCGAATTAAATAACTTACAATTTTAATTGTTATTGTGGGATGGGCGTCCCGCCCGTCCCACAATCTTGTGGAAGTTATTTAATTCTCATTCCTTAGACTGCGACTGGTGCGGGTGCAGGCTACCTTACCATTCGGGTAAAATCACGCCGTGATAGGCATAAATCGAAACACCGTCGGCCAATTGTACCGCTGGTGTTCCTTCGGCGTGCAAGCGGTGGTTGCTGTCATGGCACGACCTCCTTTAACTATATTTATAGCAATTTGAATTCACCAAAGTTTGCCAGCACATTGGTAGGGTGCGTCTGACACAAAAAATTTGTTTAAATCGAAACCATAGATTTATGACGCACCATACAAGTTGATTTAACTATTATATTATCCTTGAAATCGGGCAACCGAAACCCGATCGCGCCCTGCTTCTTTCGCCCGATAAAGCGACTCATCGGCGATCGCAATTAGCTCTCCCGGCTGCGACTTCGCCTCTGGAATGCAGCAAGCTACACCCAAACTCAGCGTCACATATTCGCTGACAGCAGACTTAGCGTGAGCTATGTGCAAACCCCGCACCTGTTGTGCGATCATTTCAGCTACGCAAGTGGCACCTTCAATATCCGTATTCGGCAAAACTACTACAAATTCTTCTCCACCGTAACGCGCTACTAAATCTGCCGCTCGTTTTACCGAATGCTGGATCACCGCCGCCACTTTCCGCAAACATTCATCCCCCGCTTGGTGACCATAAGTGTCGTTGTAAAGTTTGAAATAATCAATGTCGCACATAATCAAAGACAGCGGTGCTTCCTCCCTCGCCAAACGCCGCCATTCCGTATCGAGGTATTCATTAAAAGAGTGGCGGTTTCTTACCTCAGTCAAACTGTCGTAATTTGCCAAATAATGCAAGGCTCGATTCACTGTTTCTAACTGCTGTTTCTGCTGCAGCAACTGACGGTTGAGTTCCGCCAACTGCTGTTCGGCTGAGTGCGATCGCAACAAATTTCTCACCCTTGCGAGCAATTCCCTCTCGTCAAAAGGCTTAGAGATATAATCGTCAGCACCCGCATCCAAACTTTCGATCCGAGATTCCATCCCCGCTCGCGCTGTCAAAAAGATTACCGGAGTCGATTTCAATTCTGGCGTGTTCCGAATCTCCTTGAGCAAATCCAGCCCGTTTTGTCTGGGCATAACTTGGTCGCTAACAATCAAATTTGGCTGCAAACTTTTGGCTTTTTCTAAACCTTCAACCCCGTCACTCGCCACGGCGACACGATAGTACGGACTTAATAAAGTTTGGAGGTAAGCCAGCAGAAAATTGTTGTCTTCTACTACCAGCAACAGCGGTAATTCTCGGCTGTCACTTGTTAATTGTTCCAGATGATTTTTGTCGTCAAAACTGTTAGATTCCGGTAGCAGGGCCTGGGGTGTGGTCGTCCGGACATTTCCCGAACCCCACTCTCCAGAGCCGAACCCCGTCAGTCCAGCCAATTGGGCGATCGCGATCACCAACTGATTCGCTTCCACCGGCTTCGACAAATGCCTCTGAAACCCGGCCTCCAGCGCTTCGGCCGAATCTTCTTCCTCGATGCCTCCCGTCAGCGCCACGGCCGGCAGCAGTTCCCTGTGCTCGGACATTTCCATTGCTCTGATGCGGCGGATTAAATCGCAGCCGTCGGCTCCCGATACCGTCATATCGCTCACCAACACGTCGGGCCGCGACTGTTGCAACTCGGCCATCGCTTCGCAGGCGCTACCCACCGCTGTTACCTTGGCTCCAAATGCTTCGAGGCCTGTTTTGAGAAATTGCCGGATCTCGGTGCTGCTTTCCACCACCAGGACTTGCTTTCCCGCTAGGGGTTTGGAAACCGATCCGCGTCTGCTTTCCCTTTGGGCGATCGCAGCAGTGCGATCGTCGGGTGCATTTTCCTTGGCAATCGGTAGCAGCACCCCAAAGGTCGCCCCCTGACCGAGGCCGGGACTCGAAGCCCAAACACTTCCCCCGTGCAGTTCCACTAACTGCCGCACAATTGAGAGCCCGAGTCCCAGCCGATTTTGTTCCTTGTTCTGGAAGCTGTCTGCAGGGCGGAAGTAGTCAAAGATGTACGGCAGAAATTTGGGGTCGATGCCGCAACCGCTGTCGCTGACCCGAATCAAGACGCCCGACTCAGTAGCCTCGATCCGCACTTGAACTGGGTATGGTGTCGATTCTGGGGTGAATTTGATGGCGTTGGCAAGGAGGTTCCAGACTATTTGCTGCAAGCGTTCTGCATCTGCCAAAACGTAGCTGACGGCGGGGTCGAAATGTTTTTCTACGCGGAGGTTTTTAGCATCGGCGGCGGGACGGAGGGTGTCGATCGCAGATTCTATGAGAGACGGGAGGTGAACTTGGCCGAGGTTCAGGCACACTTTCCCTCGCAGCAGCCGCGAGAGGTCGAGGAGATTGTCTATTTGCCTGTTTTGTAATTTGGCGTTGCGCTCGATGATTTCCAAAGCGCGGCTGGTGGTGGCTTCGTTTAAATTGCGCGATCGAGCTAGCTGCGCCCATCCCAAAATCGCGCTGAGGGGCGATCGCAGTTCGTGGGAGGCGATCGCCAGAAATTCGTCTTTTGCCCGGTTGGCTTCGGCTTGGGCTGCTTCAACGGCTTTGCGATCGGTGATGTCGAATCCGATCGCCAAATACTGACAGGGTTTTCCCTTACAGTCCAACAGTGGAACTACTGCTGCGTACACCCAATAATCACTTCCATTCTTGGCTTTATTCTGAATATCTCCTTGCCAACTTTTACCTTTGGCAACAGTTGATAGCAGATTTTTGATGATTTCCGAAGATTTATATTCCGAATGGAGGATGCCGAAGTGGCAGCCGATTAGTTCGGCTTGGGAATAGTTGGATATGGAGCAAACTCGTTCGCTGACATAGTTAATAATTCCTCGCGCGTCAGTCCTCAGCGCCAGTGCCGATCGGTCGATCGCTCCTTTAAAATCTAAACATTCTTGTAGCGACGAATCTAGTTCTTTTGTCGTAGAAAATTGACCGAGCCGATCGGACGCGTTGTGTTGCTGGCGATCGGGCTTATCCTTACTCCGTTGTTGGATTTCCATTGCTTCTATTTTCCCCTGACGGCTGACACCTAATCTACTCGCATCCTGATTCATTATCACAATTTTCTTTCCCGCACCTGCGGGTGTAATATTTTGTATCTCTTCATCTTCCTGAAAAATTGGCAGGCACCACTTCCACTCGGGAGTCACCTCAATTGTTGTTTATAGTTGGCTAAAGTTTGTCAATCTGAGGACTGATTTTTCATATCTAGCCGATCATCGGCTGCTGGCTCATTTTTTTTTATCTTTTATCTTTTATATTTTACTAGGGGGAATCACGGAGAAATTTATGGTGTAGAGCACACACCGACAGTTGCATTGTTGTTTGAAACGGATATCATAACCGTCAACTTTTTTCTCACAATTACTCCTAGTATCTGGCACAAAGTCTCGTCTTCGGCAGGCTTTCGCGTCTGTGGCATTCTGCCTCATCTGCACTGAAGGAGATATATGTGCAGGGCTAGACAGTTCCCAAATCAGGGGCGGGTTTGGGTGCACGAAGTCCCTATCTGGCGATCGTCCGTAACTTCTTTTAAATTATTTTCTTCAACATCTTGACAGGTCTGTATATTTTTTGTATTATCAAATGTAATATGCTTTCCGAGAATAGAATCGGCAAACTGCCTAGACGCACTCAACTATTAACAATCTGAGGAAAATCGTCTGTGAATTTAGACGCTGTACGCGAGCAATTTGAACAAAGAGCTTTGATTATGACCAAGAATTTCAAAGGTGGTACCCGCCACGTGATTTATCAGTGGAATCAATCCCAAATCGAAAATCGAAAATCAGAAGAGCCCCCGCATTTATCCGTGGGGTCGCCTCTAAAATCTAAAATCTAAAATCTAAAATCGATTGACGGCTTAATTCCCCGCCTCATTCCGCGCTATGGCGAGCAACACGATGTAATATTGCAGTTAATCCCTTCTGAAACTAATGCTAACATAAAAGTTCTGGATTTAGGTGCGGGAACTGGCATACTGTCGGCTATGATTCTGCAAGCATTTCCTCAAGCAAAAGTCCTAGCCTTTGACATGGCCAAGAATATGCTGAAAACTTGCCAAACTAACTTGTCCGCTTTCCGAGAACGGCTGACCTTGCAGCAAGGAAACTTTGCCAAAGATGATTTCGGCAGCGGTTACGATTTGGTAGTTTCAGGGTTGGCAATCCACCACCTCGACAGCGCAGGCAAACAACAGCTATTTCACAAACTTTTCCACTCCATGAATCCAGGGGGAATCTTGCTAATTCGAGATATTGTGACAGGTGCTACTCCCCGGCTGACTGAGCAATACGAACAGTTGTGGCGGCAGTACATGAAAGCTAACGGAGAAGACGATGCAGCCTGGTTCCAAAAATATCGAGAAGAAGATATTCCCTCCTCTGTGGAAGAGCAGACAAAGTGGCTTGCAGAAGCTGGTTTGGCCGACGTAGGATGTCACTGGCGCTATCTCAACTTTGCTATTTTTGGCGGAGTTATCCCAAGGTAGAAGGCATTCGGCAGAATGCAGAGTTTTTGATAATTATCAAAATATAAAGCTCGTGAAAAATCGCCGATCCAACACTTTTTTATTCGCAGACGCCGAACCTAATTGTGTAGGTAGTTAAGGGCGGAGTTTAGCGCTAGAATTCGCGCATAAGACCATTTTTGACGTTCGGGAATCATTTTCTGCAAACCTTTAGATGCGGGTTCACTCAAGCGCCCTCTGGTAGTACAAACAGATTCAACAAACCCGCCTCAAATCAATGATATAACCCGCTAGTGACATTTTATAAAAGGTGATTTAAAAGCTCAATCAATAAAGTAGAATTATGAACGATTCTCGATTAGTAAAAATCAGCAGATATCTCAGCAAACACCTGCGTCACGCGCCCTCGCGCATCGGCATTGAACTCGCTCCCGGTGGCTGGGTTTCTGTTAGCGAACTCCTCGATGCGTGCCAAAAAAATAACTTTCCAGTTCAGCTTGCAGAACTCACCACAGTAGTCGCGCAAAACGACAAGCAGCGCTTTTCATTCGACTCCACAGGCACTCTAATTCGTGCTAACCAAGGACACAGCGTAGAGGTTGACTTGCAGTTAGAACCCGCTGTTCCCCCGGATATTTTATATCACGGAACAGGTAGCACTGCCGTCGAGTCTATTCTCAGTCAAGGAATTAGGAAAATGTCGCGACATCATGTTCATTTGTCGGTGAATATCCAAACGGCGCGCCAAGTAGGTGCAAGACATGGCATCCCGACAGTCTTTACTGTAGATGCCGCAGCCATGCAACGCGACTGTCATACATTTTACTGTTCGGCTAACAAAGTTTGGCTAGTAGATTTTGTGCCGCCCGCTTATCTCAAAATAAGTTGAGAAATTTCACTTTTTTTGTAGAATGTGTACCACAAAAACTGTAAAATAAGAGTAACTAGGAGTTTTGCAAAATGAGTGCGGAAGATATGGGCGATCGCGAAAACAATTTTCATCAAAGCAATTCTCAAAATAGAGGTCTGCTAGGCTCTGGTTGGCGACCTTTTTACCGTCAATTTGATTGGGAACACCTGGCACATTTAGCGTCTAGTGACCCCTTAGAACTAGCTCAAAAAACTTTAGGGGCAGCTAGCGACATTGCCGACGCCATGGGACGGCACCAATATACCTGGTGGGCAAATATTTTAAATGTCTTCTCGGAAAATACTCGCTACGAAATTGATGAGTTTTGGGATTACATTACTCCGCAGCCAGTTTACCCTGATTACCGCTACAAAGACATTTTAGCTACCGAAACGCCAGTGGTACAATTGGTCAGCCGCGCTAGCATTCCTATCGACTACGTTCTCAACAAACTCCAAGAAATTACTGTTTTCAAAGTTCTGGCTTTGCTAGGGAAACCGGATGCAATTACCCAGTCTTTTATGGAGCGACATTTTTCTTATCCCCCGGAGCGATTTGTTAGCTGGGAACGCTTGGAAGTTTTGGGTACTGTTTATGCTTCTTGGGCTCGATTCGGCTGCTGGCTGCAAATTGAGAGTTACGACAGGGGAAGACGCTGTTACACTCTGATTTGCCAAGATATTGCACCGCTTGTTAGGAAGGCAACTTACAATTTAGCGGTGATTCTGGGCGGGTACAAAAGCCGCGTCGGACAGGTTCACAGCCAGTTCCCAATTCGCACGTTTTCTGCGGAGGTTCAAAGTTTTACCGATACAGTTCAGCAGGCAATTTTGGATCAAAATCAGTTGGCTGTTTTGGTTAGTGGCGAACCGGGAACGGGCAAAACTGCTTGGACGCAAGCGGTAGCAAAGGAAATTTTAGTGCCTCTGGGTTATGTGATTTTTATCTTAGACCACGATGCTGTGGAAAATTTTGTGCCACCGAGTTATTTAGAGCGGATTTGTATTATTATCAATGAGGCTGATAATTTGGCTCAAGATCGATCGACTGCAGAAGCACAACGCACTAACAAAACTGAACATATTTTGAGTTTGCTGGATGGAACTTTGTATCAAAGCGTCATCGATGATCAAGGCATTCAATTTCAGCAAAAACTCGTAGTTTTGATGACTTGCAACACCACTGAAAGATTAGATCCTGCAATGTTACGGAAAGGGAGAGTAGATTTTACCAGTGAATTTACGCACAAATTTGTTTGAGCGCTCTCTTGCATTCTCAAGCGATCGGGCGATCGCACTGACTACACGATCTCATACCATGTTCGATTTTCGATGGAATGACTGATGAAGCTCAAGGTTTGGATCACGGGTCTACAGTTGCATTTTTTTTGCGAAATTGTATAAAATACCCAACGATCACCAAGAAATCTTTTCAATCTCAAAGTTTTGGGAAAAATTTCTTGATTACCTATAGACCATTGGTGTCAACAATCGCCTAAAACCCTTTGTCTCTCTCGTTTTTTGCCTAGTCTCGCTGCCCTCTTGCGCCCCGGAATAGTCGGGGGACACAACAGAGCACTCCAGTGCCCTCCTACTATTATTCGGAGGGCGCCAGCGCGATCAATGCCTAATCCTCAAACAGCAACCGGACACTAGCTTTGGTCTTAAGTAGATAGCAATGCCTATAGACATATCCACATCAAAAATGATATCAATGATGGGTGATACCCTCTAAGGGTATCGTCCGAGAGAGCAAATCAGGGGAAAACAGCATTTTTGGTCTCAAACAGAATTTTTCAAACTTGACAGCTATGGAGGAAATCCCAAACCGTGCACACTAAGCCAGTTCAGCAAAAAAGTCAGGGACTGGGAAGGTACGTTGACGGGACTTTCCCGATCGCCCAACAACCCGCAGAGGCAGCCGTGTCCGAGAGTAAAGAGCGATTTCGGCGGTTTGTGGAGCGCTCCGCCGAGGCCGTGGCAATGGTAGATTGTGAAATGCGCTATCTGTCGGTTTCTCGTCGCTGGGAAACAGATTGGGGGTTGGGCGACGGCGAGGCCATCGGCCGATCTCATTGGGAACTGTTCCCGAATCTCCCGGAATATTGGGAGCAAAATGCCCAGGCTTGTTTGAGGGGAGTTTTGGAATACAGCGAGTTTGTGGCAGGGCGATCGATCGCATCTGTATCAGGAAAAAGCGCAAGCGGCTGTGTCAGCGAGTCGGTAAGATGGGTATTTCAGCCTTGGAAAAATAGCGAAGGTGCGATCGGCGGTTTGATTTTGTTTGCATCTAAGATAGCTGAGGCTCCCGCTCAAACCAATTGCTATAATAAATTTCAGTCCGAGGTCAAAAGAAAGCAGTTAGAAACAATACCAAAACTAACTCAAATTGCCCTCGAAAATGCTGCTGATACAATCTTTTTTAGTACCTCCGACGGTCAAATTTGCTACGCGAACAAAGCCGCTTGCCATCTTTTCGGCTACTCGGAATCGGAACTGCTAAACATGAGAGTTAGCGACATCGATTCGCATTTGCCAGCATCGGATTGGCGAGAACACTGGGATCAACTCAAGCAGCAAACCAACCTCACTTTTGAAACCAGTTACAAAACCAAAGACGGCGCCAGTTTTTCCGTCGAAGTTAAAGTCAATTATTTAGAATACGGCGGGTGCGAATACCGCTGCGCGATCGCCCGCGACATTTCCGCTCGCCTCGCAGCAGAATCAGCGCTCGTACAGGCAAAAGAGCAACTTCAAGCCGTTTTGGACGCCGTGCCCGGATTAGTTTCTTGGGTAAGTTCCGATTTGCGCTACTTGGGAGTAAACCGACATTTAGCTAGCGCTTATAAAATGCCGTCCGAACTATTTATCGGTCAAAAAGTAGGTTTTTTAGATACAAGTCCTAAATTTAACGATTTAGTATACGATTTCTTTGGCAGCCATAAAAAGAAGACATCTCAAGAAGTAACAGCGAGCATCAGAGGAGAAAATAAAACTTATCTAATAGTGGCTCAAAAATACCATAACAATACGGCGGCGGTATTTGTGGGATTGGATATTACAGACAGCAAACAGTCTCTTTTAGCTTTGCAAGAATCCGAAGAACGCCTGCGACAAGAAGCGTCTAAATTAGAGCAGACGCTGTTAATTTTGCAGCAAACTCAAACTCAACTGATTCAAACAGAAAAGATGTCATCCCTGGGGCAGTTAGTAGCAGGAATAGCGCACGAAATAAACAATCCAGTTAGTTTTATTTCCGGCAATGTCAGCCACGCCACGGGCTACATTCAAGAACTGCTGCGAACGATCGACCTTTACCAAAAGTATTATCCCCATCCCGTGCCGGAAATTCAAGATTTGATTGAAGAATTAGACTTAGACTTCATCAAAAAAGACTTGCCAAAACTGCTAAATTCAATGAAAGTCGGTTCTGAAAGGATTCGCGATGTCGTGCGATCGCTCCGTTTGTTCTCGCGTACCGACGAAGCCCAAATGAAGCCGGCTGATATCCACGAAGGTTTGGACAGCACTTTGCTGATCTTGCAAAATCGCCTGCAAGCTAAAGGGGGACGGCCGGGTATTTCTCTAGTTAAAGAGTACGGAGATTTGCCGCGAGTTCACTGCTATCCGGGGCACTTAAACCAAGTGTTCATGCACTTGTTGACAAATGCGATCGACGCTTTGGAAGAAGGGGGGAGAAATGCCGAAAATTATGGTAAAATTCAAAATCAGTCTTACTTGTCTTCAGCCAGGTCGAGTTCTGAAATATTCAATCCCGAAATTCGGATTCGCACCTCCGTGGTAGGGGAAAACGAAGTTGCGATCGCCATTAGTGACAACGGCCCTGGCATGACTGAAGAAGTCCTCGACTGCATCTTTGACCCTTTGTTTACCACTAAATGTCCAGACACAAGCACTGGTTTGGGTCTAGCAATATCCCAGCATTTAGTAGTAGAAAAGCACGGCGGTAAGTTGCACTGTGTTTCGCGTCCGGGAGAGGGAACTGAGTTGATAATTAAAATTGCGATCGGCAACGATTAATGAGCGATTTATAACAGGCAAATAATATGGTAATCGAGTGGCTAAAATTTCAAGTGCCTCCCGAAAAGTGGGAGGCATTTATTCAGCGAGATGAAGAAGTTTGGACGGCAGGATTGAGAAGTTTACCCGGTTTTTTGGGCAAGGAAACTTGGGTAGATCCGGTACAAAATGAGGTGGTGATACTGATTCGCTGGCAAACTAGAGAGTTGTGGAAGTCGGTGTCGCAAAGCACCATAGATGAGCTGGATGCCCAAATGGGCGATTTGCAAATTGCGATCGCCGAAAGTCGCGAATATCAAGTTCGCAAGTTTTTGCATTAGTTAGTCAGCAGTCAGTTGCTCGTGTTAATTTTTGAAAGATTAATCATGCGTTTTACCTTGATTGTACCGCAGACATTGATTTGGTATTTGGTGTGAAGGGCGATCTATCTCGGTACAATCATCCCAGTGTTTGGTATTTGGTGTTAGGGGCGATCGCACCACCCCTTGCTTTCCACCTATGCAACCACAGATAACCTGGAAACTTTCGGTTCTGATTTGTTGTGCTGTGTGCGCTACCTAAACAGTGACAGACTTGGCAATTTTTGCCAGCAATCGCAACGCTTCATTGACAGAAGCTGAGTCTCGAAATATTTCTGCTACGTCTGGATCGAGAATCACAACATTACTTGATTTCATATAGGCTTCATAGTATTTGCCACGGACACCACCTGAAAAATCGTATTCAGGTCTCATCTCGTCATTAATTGTTACTTCAGGTTCCTGACTCATAGCTTTTTCTCTCTTGTCGGGTGGCTAAACGGGCGGTGATTAAACGCACTTCACCTTCTCGTTCTGTATGGGACACAACAAAAAGGCGCTGTTAATTTGACTGACCGATCGTTAAAAGACGGAACTCACCTACAGAGTGGTTAGGGTCAGAAATTGTAATAGCTAGTGGATCTCCGAAGACAGTGACAGCTTCTTCAAAAGACACACCATGCTTTTTGGCATTACTAATCGCTTTGTTTGAGTCCCACTGAAACTTCATAGATATATTCTACTCTCAAGCAGAAGAGGGAGGTTGGCAATTGCCTAGCTTACTGCTGTATTTTACTATTTAGGGCCAAATGGCGAAAATCAAAAATGTCAATGTGACTGACTTCTAGGAACTCATAGACTCTGAGGAATGTTGAACTGCTGCTGTAGCGCTGTCATAGCTCTCTCTGCTGGGATTCCTTCACCTCGATCGGACGATCGCTCTTGGTAGAATCATCGTACTGTTTGGTATTTGGTGTGAAGGGCGATCGCACTTTCATTTGAGGCGATCGCTCATCAGAAACAAGAAAGGGCGATCGCTATCTCTGCAAGCATTTCACTGTTTAGTATTTGCTTTGGTCAACAGTTTTGAGGTAAACTAGAATTGCTCAAAGTTTCTGGAGTCTGACATGGAAACAATGAAACTGATCTCGCATATTGGAAGCGATGGCATATTGCTTCTCCAAATGCCCACTGAGTTTAAAGATACTTCTGTTGAAGTGGTAGTAGTTGTACAGAGTCTACCATCAGAGGAAATTAAACCGAAGTATAACGCTTGGGGAAAACTGACTACTAAAAAATCAATTCAAGCAGCAATTGCGAGAATGGTACAACTGCGGCAAGAAATTGCCTTGGATCAAAGCTCAATCCGTTCCATGATTGAAGAAGGGCGAAGGTTTTAATGCAGTTTGTATTGGATTGTTCTGTAGCCATTAGTTGGTGCTTAGTCGATGAAGATAACGATTATGCCAATGCTATACTCGCAATGATGCCAGATTGCGAAGCATTTGTACCAGGCATTTGGTCGCTAGAAGTTGCTAATACTCTCCTGGTTGCCGAGCGACGCAACCGCATGACAACCGAGCAATCTGAGATAGCTATTACTTTGTTACAATCACTTTAAATTCAAGTTGATGAAGCTACGGATAGCAACGCACTCTCGTCAACTCTGGTGCTAGGAAGACAAGAAGGTTTAGCTGCTTATGATGCAGCTTATGAGAGAGTTAGCACTACGATTGAAATTGCCGAGCGCAACTCTTGATAATCGCTTGGCGGAAGCCGCAACTCGCTGTGATGTGGGGTTGGTAGTTGTTGGTGGAAAAATTCCAGAGACGGAGCCGTAATGCAATTGACAACAGATAGTTGCTGCATTGGTTTTATGCGATCGCACTTTCATTTTATGCGCTCGGTCATCAGAAACAAGAAAGGGCGATCGATCTTTTTTAACTCAAGCATCGCCACCCGTACAATCATCATACTGTTTGGTATTTGGTGTGAAGGGCGATCAATCTCCCTATAACCCTATCAGCGATTACCGTATAGGAATAGAGGTTAACGGAAATGTTAGAGAATTAAACTATTAATCTGTGAAGATAGATGGAACAGTAAACCCGTGCGACATCGCCAATCTTGCAGCCGCATCACTTCCGATGGCAGTCTTACCCACTTTAGTATTTTCGGGATTAATAAACACTCCAATTGATGTAGAAAAGTCGGCTTTGCGAACATCTGATCCAGTGAAAGAACTATTACTTAAGTCACATTCCATAAAATGTGATTTTCGTAGATCGCAGTGTGAAAAATTGCACTCAATAGCTGAACATTTCTCAAATTTTTTGCTACGAAGAATCAGTTTAAAAAATGATGAATAATCCAATATACAATTAAAAAACTCTGCATCAATAGCTAAACCTGCAATAGACCAATTGATTCCAATAAGCTTACAATCATCAAAGTGCGCCTCTCCAAATTCACATTGAGTGAATGAGCACATTGCCAAATCACACCCTTTGAAGCTACAGCGAGTGAATGTTACCTTAGTAAGCTTTGCTTCCAAGAAGTTGCAACCAATAAAAGTACAATTCACAAAGTCAACATTCTCAATTGCAGCACCACCAAGTTGCACTCTTTCGATAACTTGATCATCTACTGAGCTATCAGATTCTCCTTTCCAAATTATTGATGTCATAGCCTTGGACTCATCCACTCTGACTAAATTTTCTTACTTAAACAAATCCAATTTCTACTAAAACCCTATCAAGGTTTGCCATAGATAAATACCACAGCAATACGATCTTTATTCGAGCGATTTGGCGTACCTCTGTGTATGACATAACTTCGGTGAAGTATAATGTCACCCAATTTACAAGGAATGGTTGCTCGATTTGAAAATTCATCGTTAGTAATATCTGCAACTAGAGCTGATAAACGCCCTTTAGCTAGAGGATCATGGCGACGCAGTTCTTTGCCCAAGTGAGAACCAGGCAAAAACTCTAAACAACTTTCTAGTTCTGATAATATGTCCTGAAGAGGTATCCAACACGTAATGTTATCATGAACTATTGATATATCACCATAAGCTGGATCTTGATGCCAAGGCGTTTCTCCACCATTTTTTGCAGGCTTAAAGAAAGCATGAACACTGCGAAGCTCCATATCAGGATCAAATACATCTCGAATCACTTTAGTGATTGATGACTTTATAGATAAGAATGCTTCCTGCTCTCCGAATAAGTTTTCAATACTGGGTAGCCTCAATGTTTCTATCTGCTGAGATGGAACCCTTTGCCAAAACAGTTGTTGAGTAGTAGAAAAGCTTGTTTGTTTCATCTGGTCAAATACCGATAACAACTCACGATGGAGTTCAAGAAGAGATTCAGAGAGTAGTATGTCTTCTAAATGTACAAACCCCATTTGATCAAGTAATTGAAGATTTGAATTCGAGAGTTTATCTAAGCTAATCATCTTCTAACTGTAGTAATCCCTGATATTTCATGGAACAGTGCTAAATCAGTGTTTCCAATTTCTGCAGATAGCCACTTAAAATCTTGATTTTCAGCGAAATCAGCAAGCTGTTCAACAACTGACTTACCATAGGGGGTGTAAAATTTTTCCTTCTTCAGTAATCCTGAAACGCACACTCTTAGCGACTCACTAAACATATCCACAAGCTCAGTTTTTGACTGAAGATGCTGAATATACATCAGTGGAACTGCAACTATTGCAGAGTGAAGTGCTTTATCCAAAGGTCGCATCTGTCCAATTCGTACAGCAGATACAACTTTTGCATCGTCCTCTGCTAGTCGAGCAACAGGTACAGTAAAAAGCGAATTCACCATATCACAAATGAACAGATTAAGGTGCGTTGCCTCATGTAAGATCGATTCCAATAGGTCTGAGGCATTCCACGAATCAGAGGGACTAACGCAAACAACTCCAAAGAGATGAGAGCCTGAACCGCCGCCAACTCTCTCAGATTTTAAAAATACAACATCAGTAACAAGTAGGTTTACTATAAACCACAGCCTATAGTCGAGGTCTTTCAGTAAATCCATAGACTCTGCTGTAAGCTTTGTAAAATGATCTCGTTGATCAGAAGAAAGCGATTCTATGCCGTAGAAGATTTCCTGGAAAACTCCTGATGAGCGAATAAAACCACCTAGATTACCATCTTCAAAGGTGACTTTATATGATAAGTCAGGTGGAGGAATCACCCTCATAGAGCGAACAACTTTACGGTAATCAATTCCAATATCAGTAAATCCAGATGGAACAGTTCCAAGGCTCTCACGAATCAATCTAACGACATTTGTGGAAGTATGAAAGTAGTTGAGAAAGTACATTTTGATTAAGCATTCTAATGGATATAGCTACGAAAAAACTGAAAAGATCCTTCACTGTAGTCTCTCTTCAAAACAAATAGGCTAAATTCTTCCCATCTTAAGAATTTAATCCATAGTTCCCAATTGAGGAACTATGGAAATTTTTTCTGCTCCCCAAAAACAGGGACAAACATTGGAATTTATGTCCAACCGCCCATCATAGATACATTTGCTTCGTCAAGAAACCTCGAAAGAGATTGACAGACAGAGTTTTTGGTAGACAAGGAATCTTGTGAAAGAGCTTGAAGTAAGTTATCAATTTGCTGCTCGTTCAAATCCTGTGTAAGAATTTCATCAGCGTTATTAGTAGGCAAATTCAGGTCATTCTGAACATAACTGGTATTCATCATCATTTCTCCAAGGGTTGTGATACTTTGCTTTCCCACTATTAATTAGAACGCCAAGGCGGTCTAACACACCGTTACAAGGTAGAAAACGGCAAGCGTTTAATCCCTAAATTAACTCTTTAATACTTCTTCCATAATACTTATAAATAAAAGCTTGGCAACTCAAAAAATGTTCAACTTTGTCCCGATGCCCGTCTCCTCGTCCACCTCATTTAATGTACTTTTGTACACAAATGTAGAAAAATATATTAAACTGTTCCCAAATGTGAGCTATAATACAAAAAATAATCCATCTTCCTGGCTAAATGAATATTAAAGAAATGTTAAAATTAGCTGATGAGATAGTATTTGCTAAAACAGGTCAACACCTTGACGATTTACAAGCAGCGGTACTCCGGGGAACTCTACAACGCGAGACATACAAGCACATAGCCAAAAAATTTGAGTGTTCGGAAAGTAGTGTTCGGA
Organism: Microcoleus sp. T3_B1; assembly: GCF_036700445.1. NCBI lineage: Bacteria > Bacillati > Cyanobacteriota > Cyanophyceae > Oscillatoriales > Microcoleaceae > Microcoleus > Microcoleus sp. T3_B1. The sequence goes on along the minus strand of NZ_JAUBOX010000020.1, from coordinate 58,037 downwards.
AAGTAGGTTCAGAACTATGGAAAATACTTTCAGAAGAGTTTGGAGAAGATGTTAATAAAAATAATTTTCAATCGGCAATGGAGAGGTTCCAAGTCTCTAATGTTTCAAATTTTGCACAAAACGTCAGCGAACAACACATCAGTGGTAGTTTTAACACCTGTGGAGAAGCTAGACACCCCCCAGATATATCAACGTCACATCCAGATAATGACGAAACAGCTAACACAAAACCAACCAAAACTCTACATCAAGATTTAAGCGAGATGCCGGAGTTGGGTAATTTCTTCGATCGCACCCCCTCTCTTAACACCCTCACAACCTGGATTCTACAACAAAACTGCCGCCTCATCACCCTCACCGGTATCAGCGGAATCGGCAAAACATCCCTAGCAGTACAACTCGTAAAACAAATCAAAGACGAGTTTGAGTACGCAGTTTGGTACACGCTAGACGAATTCCCCACCATAGATAAATTTCAATCCAACCTAACACAGCTTTTTTCCCAGTCAGAAAACCCTGATTCATCCCCAACAAACCAGAAACGCTTACCGCTGATTAAGTATTTACAAAACCATCGCTGTTTAGTAGTCTTGGATGACATTCACAACCTTTTCTGTAGCGGCGAATTAGCCGGAAAGTATAAACCAGACTACCAAGAATATCGCTCCCTATTCAAACAAATAGAAAAATTATCCCATCCCTGTTGCTTTCTGCTAATCGGTTGGGAACCGCCGAAAGAAGTTCCTCAACTCACCAGCGAAAATACTCCCATTCGTACTTTACAACTCCCTGGTTTAGACACCGCAGCCGCCGGAGAAATTCTCAGAGATAAAGGATTAGCAGAAATCGATAACTGCGAAGCACTCATTCAGCGCTACCAAGGCAACCCGTTATGGTTAAAAAGCGTGGCGACTCTGATTCAAGAGTTGGGAATCGGCGCGACTGAGGTATTAATAGATGATACCATATTGTTACCCGAAGATTTGAAAGATGTTTTACAACAGCAGTACGATCGCACTTCCGAACTAGAAAAACAAGTCATGTCATTGTTAGCGACAGAAAACCAGCCAGTCAACTTCGCCAACTTGCTACAAAACGGACAAATATCATCATCCGATTTGCTAAACGCATTGCAATCTCTATCGCGGCGCTGCTTGCTCGAAAAAGAAGCAAGTCTTTACACTTTGTCACCTGTACTGAAGCAGTATATCAAAACTCGACGATCGCACTTAACAAACATCGACAGTGAATAAACATTTCAAACAACACCGCTTGTCAACTCTTGTTTCCTCAAATTCGGCAACAATGCCAAAACATCCAAATACCACCACCAACGCTGAGGTGTAATCTCCTCAAATTTGCGCTTCTGGGCTAAATCCACAAATCTCGACAACTCCTCATAAAACTCCATTGCTTGTTCAACTAACCGTCGATCGGCATTTGCTAATAAACCTTTCTCTTCCTCACTCAGTTGAGATTCAACTTTTGCCAACTCATCTCTAAGTTGCAACATTTCTAAATGTTCAGCCCCACTCACATCAGGAAATTCAACCATTACACAATAGTTTTTTACCAAAGTATTCATAACAAATCCTTAACTAAACCTACATAAATAAACATTGAATTAGCCAGGTAGCTTTCCGGTTCCTTTGGAGGAAAAGCCGTTTCTAAAACTCCATCCAAGCCCATCATTACCCGCCATATTGTGTTGTTTACACTGCTGGCAACTGTCGGATAAAATGTTTGTCCGTAAGCATACACATAAACTTTAGCGTCAGCATCCCTAACAATAAAACTGATAAGTCTATTATATTCTTCAAGGGTCGCGTCCGGCCCTAAATGGCCTAAATTAATCCTTTTGAGTAAATGAGACATTGCTTTTCCAGGTTTCCAGAGAATTCCGTCTCTCACCCGCTCAATTGCCTGCACAACCTCTAATTGCCTACCTTCGTCAAAAATCAACTTTAACCTTATCTGAGAAAAACTGAACTGCAAACAAATATATCATAACCTATTGGGCATTATGGCAAAATTCCTACAAAACGGACAAATATCATCATCAGATTTGCTAAACGCCTTGCAATCTCTATCGCGGCGCTGTGCGATCGAAAAACAGGAAAGTGGGTGGGGGCGGGTTTACGAGATTGTTCGTTTTAGGCAATTATTGTTGGTGAACCCGCCCCTACAAATTTTTGACAGAGGGTAAGATTTCAGTTAGACCCAATCCGGCTTAAATACCTCCTTTATTTCTTAGTCTGCAGAGGCAGACTTTGTTTGACAAGAAGCGGTTGAAACCGCCCCATCATAAAGGGTGGTGACTGTGTTATCATAGAATACAAAACTTATTGAGTCGAGTTATATGACCACAATAACTACAGTCACAACAGCCTCAAAACTCGCTGATTACTACATCTGGTTGGCGAATGATGTAGGCTCCTATCTCAGCAACCACAAGCTACAAAAACTCTTGTACTACGCCCAAGCATGGTATTTAGCCTTTGAAGATACACCGCTTTTTGATGAAGATTTTGAAGCTTGGGTGCACGGGCCAACTATCCCGGCTTTATTTTATGAATACAAAGAACAATTTGACTGGAAGCCAATTCTGAAAGAAGTCGAAAAACCCGAATTTCCCCAAGAAGTACAAGAGTTTTTAGACGAGTTATCCGACGAATATTTCTTTTGCGATGCCTATGAGTTAGAATTGATGGTGCGCCGCGAAGACCCTTGGATTAATGCTAGAGGTGATTTGCCAAAAGATGAACCTTCTCATGCTATTATTACCAAGGAATCAATGAGAGAATTTTACAAAAGCCGTGTCATCGAAGAAAATTAAGAAAGCAGATATACGCCGCCAGGAATCTTTATCTAGCATCAATCGTCTCGATGTAAAAATACCGGAAGGAATTAGTTTTTCTTTCAGGTATTATCAGGATGACAAAGATAAGTTTTCAATTGGCGGTAGAGATGCTAAGTATCTAGCATCTTTACTGAGAAGGCTGCGCGATTTGTCACAATTGAACGCTCAAGAAATTATCAATAATCAAAGTAAAAGTCTGCGCTGTCATGGCATAGTTTGGAAAAATACTACTGAACCTAATGGCTTTGGGATTCCCAATGAAGATATCCTAATCAATATCCCCTACCAGTTTCAAATATCTGCTAATGAATACGGCAGAGTGCATGGATTTTTTAGTGAAAATGTTTTTTATATTGTCTGGCTAGACCCAGACCACAATCTTTACAGTTGAAATTATAGCCGAAGGAAGAAGGAAGAAGGAAGAAGGAAGAAGGAAGAATGCAATCCAAACAACTGAGTTCGTGCTTAAGATGCGAGACTTCTTGAAGAAGTTGGGAATCTCAAACAGTCCGGGACTCACTCCGACTAAAGAAACCGGGTTTTTTACCTTATCAGGAGGCTGCGACGAAGTATTTTTGTAAAAAAAATTGGTTTCTGAACCCCATGCGTCCAGGACTAATTTTAAGAAAATTTTGCATAGAGAGCTGAAATAAAATTAACGCTTAAAAAGCCTACTCCTAGTACGAGAATGATAAAGATGCCGATACTGAAAATAGACTTTAGCCGATCGCCAATTCCGGGTTTTTCTGAGTTCATTGGTCAATTTTTGCAGTAAATTTGAGAGGGGCAATTCAGAAAGAGTAGATTATACCAATGGGCGAACAAAAAGGCAACTCCCGACAAGCTCCCAACGACGATCGCCCTCAGTAGGTCGCATTTTTTAACTTTTAATCTCAAATCTAAAATCTAAAATAGTCTTAGGCATTTTTCGGTGAGCCTGGGCAGCCCGAAGTCGATCGCCCGAACCCGATGGCGCTAACTCCTGTAAAATAGAGAGCGCGTTGGGGCGAACCTTTTAACAGCCGGAATTGGGCGCGATCGCCACAGGCTCCCAAATACATAATAATATGGCAGTCATCCTTAACTTACTCACAAAGGTAAAAATAGAAGAGTGCCAAGAAATAATCTAAAACATATAACTGAAAAAGGATAGAAATCGATGCTCCACCCAGTCTCGCAACCTTACCAACAACGAGCAAATACTATGACCCAAAGAGCCGTGCGGAAGCCAAAACCCTCTGTTGCAAACCACTTGAGACCAAGTTTTCCTCAAAGGCACTGGCTGGAGCTGGCAGAGTACGCCTCTCTGGCGGCCTCTGGTGTGGGTTCCCTGGCGGTGGCTGTATCGGGTCAAGCTTTTTACGGGGTGGCTCCCCTAACCTTGGCTTTGTCGCTGAATGTTGCTAACCGGTATCGGTTCGAGCAGCAAGTGCGGGTGCATCAAAATTCGGAAATGGCCCAAGTGCAAAACTCTGTAAATAAGGTCGAAAAAACGGCGGTGACGGTAATTGTTAAATTACGCAGGCAGTTGTCTGCAGATATTGCAGCGCTGCGCCAGCAAATGGCTGCACTGCCTAGGGCTGATGGCTTTGAGGAGTCGATCGATATCCAGCGGCAGTTACTGAGTTTAGGAGAGTCAGTAGCTTCTTTGCAAGAAATCGTGGCGTCTGCTGTGCTCGATGTCCGCCAGCAGGTGAGCGAACAACTGCAAGATTTATCGGTTGGCCAACGGGCGAATCTCCAAGCTGTGGAACAGGCTATAGAGCAACTGCAAAGTGCGACGCAAGGCTTGACAGAAACTTCTATCAGCCGAGATGACTGGGAAGTAGTAAATACTAGATTTTTGGAAATCCAAAAAGTCATGGCCAATTTGCAAAGCCAACTGCAAGCTCCCGCACACCAATCGAGTGCGGATTTGTCGATTGTCCAAGCTCAAATTCACCGTTTGGAACACGAGCAGCAAGAAGTTGTCAAACCTCATCTCAAGCGCTTAATCTCAGTTGTCAAGGAGTTGCAGCACACACCAGAGAACCGTCAGTAGTAATTAGTCAGTAGTCATTAGTCAGTAGTCATTAGTCAGCAGTCATTAGTCAGCAGTCATCAGTCAACAGTCAACAGTCAGCAGTCATCAGTCAACAGTCAACAGTCAACAGTCATCAGTCAACAGTCATTAGTCATCAGTCAGAAGGAATACTTTTTCCATCGGACACGCTCGACATTCTCCGACTCTCCGACTCTCGCCCGATCGAGTCCTACTTTTTCGACAACTGTGTTAAAAGATTAAAAGCTAATCTGTCTAGTTCAACTATTTTCAACCTGTTACAAGAAAATTAAATGACTGCAACCGTAACTATTGCTGATAACCCGTTACTAATCGGTCAAGGATTGCCCCCATTTGACGCGATCGAATCACAACACGTAGTCCCCGCTGTTACCCAACTGCTGACCGAACTAGAAGCCTCGCTAGCTGACTTAGAAGCCTCTGTAGAACCGACTTGGAGCCGCTTAGTAGAACCATTGCAGCGACTCGGAGAGCGTTTAAATTGGAGCTGGAGCATTGTCGGACATTTGATGGGCGTGAAAAATAGCCCGGAACTGCGATCGGCTCACGAAACAGTGCAGCCGGAAGTAGTAAAATTTTGGAGCAAGCTCAGTCAAAGCAAACCGCTTTATGAAGCTTTTAAAGCGCTGCGGGCTAGCGAAAATTGGGACAGCTTAGAGTCAGCTCAAAAGCGAATTGTTGAAGCCGCTCTCCGAGACGCCCAACTCTCCGGCGTCGGTTTAGAAGGCGAGCAAAAAGAGCGTTTTAATGCCATTCAATTAGAATTGGCCGAAATTACAACCCAATTTTCCAATCACGTCCTCGACGCTACCAAAGCATTCAGCATCACCCTCACAAACAAAGACGAAATTGACGGTTTGCCGCCGAGTTTGTTGAGTTTAGCAGCTCAAGCCGCTCGCAGCGCCGGCGAAGAAAATGCAGATGCCGAAAATGGCCCTTGGCGGATTACTTTAGACTTTCCGAGTTACGGCCCTTTCATGCAGCACGGCACCCGCCGCGACTTGCGCGAAAAGTTGTACAAAGCTTTTATCGGCAGAGCAAGTAGCGGAGAATTGAATAACTGGCCGTTGACCGATCGCATTTTAGCTTTGCGCCAGGAAAAAGCTGCTTTGCTGGGGTTTAGTAGTTATGCCGAATTGAGCTTGGCGAGCAAAATGGCTCCCGACGTTGCAGCAGTAGAAGCTTTGTTAGAAGAATTGCGTCAGGCTAGTTATGATGCTGCTATCAAAGATTTAGAAGAATTGAAAGCTTTTGCTGCCGAAAAAGGCGCGGCGGAAGCGGGAGATTTGAAGCACTGGGATGTAGGTTTTTGGTCGGAACGGCGCCGGGAAGAAAAGTTTGCTTTTAGTGCCGAAGAATTGCGGCCTTATTTTGCTTTGCCACAGGTATTAGACGGGTTATTTGGATTAGTAAAGCGGCTGTTCGGCGTGACAGTAACTGCGGCGGACGGTCAAACTCCTGTGTGGCACAAAGATGTGCGATATTTCCAAATAGATGATGAAGCAGGAAATACGATCGCCAATTTCTATTTAGACCCCTACAGCCGCCCCGAGGAAAAGCGCGGCGGTGCTTGGATGGGCGAGTGCGTGGTGCGCGCTAAATTTGTGGAAGCGGGAAAAACAACTACGCGGTTGCCGGTGGCTTATTTGGTGTGCAACCAAAGTCCTCCGGTTGACGGCAAACCGAGTTTAATGACTTTTTTGGAAGTCGAAACTTTGTTTCACGAATTCGGTCACGGTTTGCAGCATATGCTGACAACGGTAGACTATCCGGGGGCTTCGGGCATCAATAATGTTGAGTGGGATGCAGTGGAATTGCCCAGTCAATTTATGGAAAATTGGTGTTACGATCGCGCGACTTTGTTCGGGATGGCAAAGCATTACGAAACCGGGGAAACTTTGCCGGAACACTACTACCAAAAACTGCTAGCAGCGCGCCACTACATGAGCGGCAGCGTTATGCTCAGGCAAGTACATTTTAGCAGGGTTGACATCGAATTGCACCACCGGTATCGATCGGGCGGCAGCGAAACTGTAGCCGATGTCCGCAACCGCATCGCTAAAACTACGACTGTTTTGCCTCCTCTGGAAGAAGACGCATTTTTGTGCGCTTTCGGACACATTTTTGCGGGTGGCTATGCGGCGGGATATTACAGTTACAAATGGGCGGAAGTGCTAAGCGCTGATGCTTTTGCGGCGTTTGAAGAAGCGGGTTTGGAAGATGAAAGCGCGATCGCCTCTACAGGTAAGCGCTTCCGAGATACAGTATTAGGATTGGGCGGCAGTTTGCACCCGATGGAAGTGTTTAAAAATTTCCGGGGACGCGAACCGAGCACTAAAGCTTTGTTGAGACACAGCGGTTTAGTTGCGGCTTAATTAAGTGTGGAATAACTAGGGATTAATGCGGGTGAATTTATCTGCATTAATCCCTGTTTTTTGTTAAACAAGATTTAGGCATATCCTTTATGTTTAGGGTGTTTATATCTAGTCCGATCGATTGACCATAATATCCCGGCCGGGCGGGTTTTTGAGATTGTCAATTATTGGCAGATATTGTTGGTGAACCCGCCCCTACCTGATTTCGGCTACTCGACCGGACATGATATTAGGGGCCCACCTTACCGCTATAATTCACACGTAAAACCACTTTTGGCGTAACTTTTGCTGAATAAAAAATGTTTCTAGTGAGGACTAAAGCGCTCAGATTTTTATACTAATCCCACAAACTATTGCTACATATAATCGTGTTACCACCTGTAGGGAAACGGCAATGCCGTGTCCGGCGCGGGACTCGACAAAATTTCATAATAGTTATAAAATTGAGAATTCTAGCAACACTTTTTTTATTGGTATTAATAGGACTCAAATTTTCACTTCCGACCCATTTTATTGTATAACACGATCCAAGAAACATCTGTAGTTTGGCACATCATTCCCAATATTTTTGTGGAAAATCGGGCAGAAAGTGCGTTAGCGAAGCCCGCCCCTACGGGGGCTACGCCAACGAAGAGGATCGCCAGCGGCTTTTAGTTTAAGTTGAAGGCCGATCCAACCCGCATTTGCGAATATTTGCTGTCATCGATCAGTGATTATACTTAACTTTCCCTCTCCCTGAAATTAAATTTATATTTCGCAACATTTCCGGGCTGTTTTCTCGATACAGCTAATGCTTTTATTTGCAACTAAAAATCGACGCTTTTACCGAATCTTTAAGATAGAGTGGCAACAGCGAGTGTTTTTTGAATTTTCGATAAAGAACGGGGTACTCGGCGTCAAAAGGGTAAAAAATTAATCTCAATTAAAAAAATTAGTTGAGATTAATTTGAGGATTGTAATAAAAAATCTTTGTATATATGATAAAAAGTAAGGAGTGATAGTTAGTCGTTCACCCATAAATTAAGATTTTCATGGATATTCAATTAATTAATATCGGTTTCGGTAACATTGTGTCTGCTAACCGAGTGATTGCCATTGTCAGTCCCGAGTCAGCGCCAATTAAGCGGATTATTACTGATGCGCGGGAGCGGGGACAACTGGTTGACGCAACTTACGGCCGCCGCACGAGAGCGGTAATTATTACAGATTCGAGTCACGTCATCCTCTCGGCGATTCAGCCGGAAACGGTTGCTAATCGTTTTGTGATCAGCAAAGATGGTCAAAGTCGGGATGATTGAGGTTTTTCAGTTGCAATTTGAGCGCTTACAGTCTAAAGTAAGCGGAAACTTAAATTGTTACAGGTTATCTATTCTAAAAATGAAAGCTGGTAAATTAATTGTTCTGACGGGGCCTAGCGGTGTGGGGAAAGGCACCTTAGTACGATCGCTCCTCAATCGCCATTCCGAATTGTATCTTTCGGTATCGGTGACAACTCGTGAGCCCCGTGAGGGAGAAATTGAGGGACAGCACTACTATTTTGTCAACCGCAGTCGGTTTGAAACAATGGTTGAGGCTGGAGAGTTGGCGGAATGGGCTGAGTTTGCCGGTAATTTTTACGGTACTCCTTATTTTGGTCTCAAGCAAGGAATTGGTGAGGGAAAATGGGTAATCCTCGAAATAGAGTTGGAAGGGGCTAGGCAAATTAGGAATAATTTTCCAGAGGCGCTGCGAATTTTTATTTTACCTCCTTCTTGGGAAGAATTGGAACGGCGCTTGCGGAGTCGGGGTCAAGATTCCGAAAGTGCGATCGCCCGTCGGTTGGTGCGGGCTAAAGAGGAAATTGAAGCTGCGGGGGAATTCGATTTCCAAGTTGTTAATGACGACTTGGAAGTTGCTTTGAAAAAGCTAGAATCAATACTTAATTTGGAGTAATTTTTAGGTGGGGATGAGTGAATTTTGAAGTTTTATTGATACTAATGCCCAACAGCACGACACGGAAGTCACGGATACACTGATAGTTGTTTTTTCTTCTCACTTCTGAATCACCATTAAGAATTAATCCGTGTATCCGTGTCAAAATCAGTGTCGTGCATTCCTTGTTCCTTCAATCTTACCCATTTCTCCGTCCTGGCTAAAGCTTCGCTACTTTGTTTGATAGCAACACAAACTTTTAAATTCAATTCCAGAATATTCGATGAAGGCGAAATTTTTCTCAACGGTTCAATTTCGCGAGCAGAACAGCCCAACATTTCCATATAAGCTAGCGTCCAGCCAATAGCTGAAATGTCCCCTACCGTGCCTTCTCCGGCGCAAAGGTAACAACCCAATTCGCCCTCCGACCCACACTCAGGACAAACCCAATTGCCCAGTTGTGAATGGGGCAGATTTGTGCGGGACGCGGATGCAATTGTTAATGCTTTAATATGATTTTGAACTACTTGTTTAAAACCTCGGTTGTGGTTGCTGCGGTGGTCGGAATTACCGTGCGATCGCCCGATTGCTACTGCTTGCTGTTGTGGCGAAGCAACAGAGGCTGTTTGATTCTCCCTGGTTACTCTAGATTCGCCTAGATTCGCAGTTAGCTGAATACGATAGTCCTTCGACTCTTCAGTCTGAGAGTGGTTGAGTGCGCTGGAGGAATCGGGTTCGGAAGTTGTGAAGGATTGTTCTATGCGATCGGCAAAATCTTGCATTGAGAGGTGATGTTCGATCGCCAAAGACCAAGTTCTTTTATGTCGGAGGTCGCCATATTTTCTGGCTTCTTCCTCAGTAATGCCGATCGCCGCAGCCTCTTGGCGCAGCACATTCATCGAAGTCATTGTATCTGATATCATTAGTTTGTTTGCAGTTAAATTTACGATCGCCGGCTCAGCCTACAAATAAATTACCTTAGATATACTACAATAGTCCGGACTATTTTGAGATCCTAGTCGGAAACCCTTGATTTTTCGTTAGGAAGTCGATTCTGCAATCGCCCTGAAACCCTTATTTTACGCTTGGCAATCACCCACTGTCCGCAGCATTGATAGTAGCCTAAATCTAAAATCTAAAATCTAAAATCTAAAATTGGATGACTTCAATTCTTCCCGATACAGCTTTATCTGTTGCCGGACTAACATCATACCTGCAAGACTTGTTGGAGGGCGATCGCAACCTGCAATCAATTTGGCTGACAGGCGAGGTGTCTAACGTTTCGCACCACCCTAGCGGCTGCTTTTTCACTCTGTGCGACACCGACAAAAGCGCTGCTATTCGCTGCGTGGTGTGGAATTCTCAGCGGCAAAAATTGGTGCAAATCCCGGAAAAAGGGGAACAGTTGCTGGTTTTGGGAAGCATCCGGGTTTACAAAAATCGCGGCGAGTACCAGTTGACTGTTGTGCAATCGCTACCGGCTGGGGCAGGATTGCAGGCTTTGCGGTTGCAGCAATTGCGATCGCGCTTGGATGCTGAGGGTTTCTTCGATCCCGCCAGAAAGCGCCCGATTCCGGCACACCCGCAAATTGTGGCCGTGGTGACATCCGATACTGGCGCTGCTTGGGGAGACATTCAGCGGACTCTAGCCCAAAGATATCCGGGTTTGCGGGTGTTGCTGTCGCCGACAGGAGTGCAGGGAGAATTGGCTGCTGCTGCGATTGCTAGGGCGATCGCCCGTGTAGAATTGGACGGTAGGGCTGATGTGATCATTTTAGGGCGGGGCGGCGGTTCGGCGGAAGATTTGGCTTGTTTTAATGATGAGAGAGTTGTCAGGGCGATCGCCAATTGTGCGATTCCAATTATTACAGGTATCGGACACGAAAGAGACGAATCTCTCGCGGATTTAGTAGCAGATAAACGAGCCCACACTCCCACTGCGGCGGCCGCTCAAGCTGTACCAATTTTAGCAGATATTTACTTTGAACACAAGCAGCGAATGGTCAATTTAGCAAACGCTGTGCGGGCCAGATTTCAGGCAGAAGAAGAGCATTTACAACTATTACAAAATCGATTAAAACGCTTGCCTGCGACATCCCGAACTTTGCGGCAAGCAACTGGTAAACTGGAGGTATTGCAAGAAAAGTTATCCGCACTGAACCCAGCGGCGGTATTGCAAAGGGGTTATGCGGCGGTAATCCAAAGTGACGGTACTATCGTCCGCACAACTGACGGTTTGGAATTGGGAGAGGAATTGACTGTGAGGTTGAGTCGGGGCGTGCTGAAAGTTAAGATTGTAGAAGTATTGGATGCGGAAGAAAAGTTATGATTGATTCGCAGTTGCGCCAGTCAGACTGGAATTATGAGGAAACGGTCGATCGAATTGAAGCGATTATCGATCGGGTGGAATCGGGAGAGTTGCCTCTAGAGGAGGTTTTCGAGCAGTTTGGGGTGGCTGTGGAGTGTTGGCAGGAGTGCGAAAGCTTTTTGGCGCGGGGGAAGGAACAGATGGATTTGTCGATCGAGCTTTTGGCTGCGGAACCCGATTTTTAACCGGAGATAAACTCGGAGTAATGTGGATAAGCGCAGGCTCTAGCAAGGTATATAGCCATTTTTTGTCTCAAAGTTATAGATTAAGAGAAGGACGAAGTTAAAAATTTTAAATGTTCACCCTCAATTTGTAGTACATCCTCTAAGCTTCCTTGTAATTTTAATTGACCTTCTTGCATATAAATAATATGATGGGCTCTCCGATTTACGGTGGGACGATGACTAATGAGAATTGTTGTTTTTTCTTGACGATATTCTAATAATTTATCTAGTAGTTTTTGTTCACTAATAGGGTCTAATCCGGCGGTAGATTCATCTAAAATTAGCACAGGTGGATCGTTGACAATTGCTCTGGCAATTGCTAATCTTTGACGTTGACCTCCTGATAAGTTGGTTCCAAATTCTCCTAATACGGTTAAATATTTCTCAGGAAGCCGATTGATAAATTGATCTGCTTCGGCAATTTGACAAGCTTTAACAATTTCTTCAAAGGTGACATGGGGTGAACCTAAGCGAAAGTTTTCAATGATACTCCGACTCCAAAAATGGGCATCTTGAGGAACTAAGATTATCTGTTTTCTAACACATTCTATGGCTAAGTTTTGTAAGTTATAAGCTCCAACTTTGATTGTTCCTCCCTGTTGTTCGTATAATCCGGTAATTAGTTTTACTAGGGTACTTTTACCGCAACCAGATTGACCAAGAATGGCTGTTACTTTTCCCCCTTCTATCATTACATCAAAATTATTTAATAAATCTAGTCTTCCAGCATGATGAAACTGTAGATCCTCGCAATATATATTATCATGAGGTTGGAAACCTACCCATTCCTTTTTTTGATCGTCTTGTACTTCTGAACGATAATCAATTACTGATGTTAGTCGTTCAATTGCGGTTTTTACTTTGACAAATTCATCAATCAAGCCAATTATTGTACCAATAAAACCCGAAAAATTACCATTCATACTATTAAAGGCTAATAGTTGTCCAATGGTTAATTCTTTATCGATCACAAGGGTACTACCTAGCCAGAGTAAGCCAACTCCACCAATATTAGAAATAATACCGGAAAATGTGCTATTAGTAATCCCAATTTGGGCTGTTCTAAAACCCATATTGGCGAGTCGTCCGAATCGAGTTTGTAAGTCTTCCCAAAATTGCGGTTCGGCAGTGGTTGTTTTTAAGGTAAGAGCACCTTTAAAGGTTTCTACTAATACCCCTTGATTTTCGGCATCTAAAACCATGATCTCTCTAATTTTACGCCGTAATGGAACGAGAAATATTAGGGGGGATACAGCATTTAAAAGAGTTAGTATTACGATAAATAAGCTGAGTTTCCAGCTATAAAATAGCATGAGTGCAAAAGAAATAACGGCAATAAAAAACTGACTCGGTAAACTAATTACAATTTGGGCGACTAATTGGTTAATTTGTTGAATGTCTCCTAAACGACTGATGACTTCGCCGCTGCGGTGAGATTCGTAATATTGGAGGGGTAAACGCAGTATTTTACGTCCAAATTCTTTGACGAATCCCAGTTCTAAACGTTGGGTAAATTGGGTGATCAAATTGGCTTGTACTACTCCTAAGCCACTACTGACTAAGTTCATTATGATAATGGCTATTGCCAATCCTCTTAAAATTTGTGTCTCACCTCGAATCAGTACGTCATCGGTTAATATTTGAATTAAAAATGGTGAAGTTAAAGATAAAAGTCCGACGCAAATATTAATTATAAAGGATTCAAATAGGATAAATTTATAAGGTGTAACGCGCTGGAAGAAGCGGCTAATTCCCTGAATTTTATCTTCAGGTTGTTGGGCAAAGCGAATAGGATCTGGTTGTAATAAAAGAGTGGTTAATCCTGTCCAGTTTTGGGCTAATTCTTGACGGGTAATATAACGAATTCCCACAGCCGGGTCAGCAATGACATATTTTGTCCATTTTTTACCATATAAAACAACATAATGATAGCCTTTCCAGTGGATTATTGCTGGTAAAGGAGCATCTTTCATTTTGTTCAAGATGTCGGGGTTTGCTCGTTTAGAAACAGCATCAAATCCCAGATTTTCTGCACCTCGTCTTAATCCGGTTAAGGTTGTGCCTAATTGTCCTGTTCCAATGGCTTCTCTAATGCGATTTATACTAAAACTTTTATTATAATACTTGACAATTGTTGCTAAACAGGCTGCACCGCAATCTTCTTCATTTTGTTGTAAGATGCTGGGGTATTTCATTAGATAGATGCTCTGATTTCTAAAATATTAATATTATTTAATTTTTAGGTTAGTTAAAGGATATTACGGCGTGTTTCTATCTAGGGCACGTCAGTAAAGATTAAACAGTAGTAAAGTAAATATTGACTACCTTACTACTGTTATTTTCTCATTCCCATTAGATGAGTAAATTATATTAACTGGCGATTAGCCGGCCTTTACTATCTCGATAGGGAGCATTACATTTGTTGTAATCATTATTGTCGGCAGTAAGATTTCAAACATTGAAAGTTTCCCATCTTCCATTGTTCTTAATACCGAATCTGGCGCTACCAGGTACATCCCTATCGTTTGCGATGCCCACACCTGCTCGTATTCCATCACCATAGGTGTTTTTGTTATCCCAAAAAATAACCCCATTACCGCGTTGGTTCAACCACCACCGGGCAGCATTTATTGCAGCCCTGACTGCTGTGGGACCCCATTTAATTGCTGCACGGATAAGAGCCGGATTACCCCCCTGTACAGATACTTCTTCCTCAGCGGTGATGTCAGTAAACAAAGGATTGTTATGAATGTCTTTCATTGATGTCTCCTACTTGATTAATGATTTAGTTTGGCTAATGTGATACAATGTAAATGATAAAAAAAAATTATCAATAGACTCAACGCACCTTTACAAAAGATTTATAATTCGGCAGAGTTTTGTGAGTTTTTCGTGAATTTTTATCCTGAAAGCTTTACCCATATTGAATCGTAGGAAATTCCGCAATGTTACTGAGAAACCCCAACCCCGATTTTCTCCCCGTTTCTGGGCAGGATGATTTTTTGCCCCCCGTTAGTGGCTGGACAATTTTTGGGGGCATATTTTTAGTGGGTACAGTGGCGATCGCCTTTACCGTAGCCGCGTTTACCCCCTTACCCGTCACCGTGAAAGCCCCAGCAATGGTGCGCCCCACTGGGGAGGTGAAACTGGTACAAGCACCCACCGAGGGGACTGTGATCGGGATTGATGTGAAAGAAAATCAAACTGTAACTCAAGGACAACCTTTAGTCACTTTAGATGCTTCTCGGTTTAGCACTCGTCAATCCCAACTTCAGGGGGGTGTAGAACAAAATTTGCAACAATTACAACAGATTTCAGAACAATTAAAAAATTTAAACCTGCAACTGGATGCAGAAACAGAAAGAATGAAGCGAACCATAGCTTCTGCTCAAGCGGATTATTTTCGCCTTCAACAAGAATATAATGAACGACGTTTAACTGTACAAGCTCAAGTAAATGAAGCCACAGCTAACTTGCAAGTTGCTGAGCAAGAATTGCAAAAAGCTCAAAGCGATATTAACGCTTCAGAAGCCTCTTTACGTGCTAGTAAGTCAGCTTTAAAAAATGCACAGGAAAAACGAGATCGCTATCAAAGTTTTGGCTTAGATGTATTAAGCCAAAACCAGTTAGAAGAAGCTCAATTAGCGGTCGAACAACAACAAGAAACAGTAGCAGAGCGTGTCGCATTATTGCAAAGTCAAAAACAAACTGTACTGCGTCAGTTTAAATCTGTAGACTCTGCTAAAGCACGTTTACAAGCAGCCTTAGCCAGTCTTAATCCTAGTAATGGAGCGGTGACAATGGCCCAAGAAAAAATTGCTCAGGAAAAAGCCACAGGACAAGGCAGTTTCGCGCGTTTAAAGCAGGAACAAAATAGTTTATTACAGCGTAAAAGTGAACTTGAGAAGCAATTAGGGAGCGAGCGTCAAGAATTATTACAAGTGCAACGCGACCTCCGTAAAACTGTTGTTTCTGCACCCATATCAGGGATTATTCTAAAATTAAACTTACGTAACCCTAATCAAACAGTCCGTACAGGGGAAGAGATTGCTCAAATTTCTCCTAGCAATACTCCTTTGGTGATTAAAGCTAGGGTTTCTACTCAGGATATTGGTAAAGTCAAAATTGGACAAAAATCACAAATGCGGGTGAGCGCTTATCCTTACCCAGATTATGGAATATTAAAAGGAACAGTAACTGCGATTTCTCCTGATTCTCTTAGCCCACAAAATACAGGAAATAATCCTATTATTCCTTATTATGAAGTAACGATTAAACCGGAGCAATTATATTTAAAAGATGATCGGAAAAATGTTTTACAATCTGGGATGGAAATACAAGCAGATATTGTCGCTAAAAATGAAACTGTTTTGAAATTTATTTTACGTAAAGCACGGTTATTAACTGATTTGTAAGCAACTTAGCAAGCTAAACACTAGACCAGACGAAGGGAAAATTTTCCATTGAGGATACAAAGCAATCAACCTTAAAAGCCTGCTACCACTGCCCCATTGAAGCAAATACCCAACCAAGCTGATTTTTGTCTTCTGCACCTAAACCCTATCTATAAGAGATGTCGCAGGAGTTAGCCAGTTTATGCAAATTCAAAAAATAAATCATATCAAACCCAAAGGAACAGATGGATTTGTCGATCGAGCTTTTGGCTGCGGAACCAGATTTTTAACCGGAAATAAACTCGGATTAATGTGGATGAAATAGGGCGTTTTGCCCCAAGTCAGACAGGGAATTAATTCCCTGTTTCATAGCTCTCGAAACAACCCGGATGCTGCCCAAATTTTCATCAAGTTTTAACTTCACTTTAAAACTACCTTTTTTTCACCCACAGAAATTTCCACATAACAATCTCTTGCCAACTCAGCCCCATAAGCAATACAAGCCAAAATGTCTTCTCGTTCAATTCCCGGATATTCCTCAAGCAATTCTTCAAAAGTCATTCCACTAGCGAGAAAGTCAAGAATCAGAGAAACCCAGATGCGATGGCCGCGAATACAGGGTTTGCCAAAGCAGATATTCGAGTCGATTGAGATGCGAGACAGTAAATTATTTTGAGTCATGTCTTTTCAATTAGATATTTTCCATTGATTCATTGTAATGAATTTTAGGGTTGAGTTGGGTGGGGCGGGTTTACAATAGGGACTTCTCCATTGCGCTTGTGAAGGGATATCGCAGGAGTCACCCAGTTTATGCACATTCAAAAAATAAATCATATCAAACCCTATTGATAGCAAAGGATTTGATATGAAGCGAATTCTATTAGCCAGGATTTGGTATAGCGCGGTTTCTACAATTTGTCGATCGACCTTTTGGCTTGATCTGCCAGATTTTTCACCGCATTTTTAGCATCTTCTGCTGCGTGGCGGGCGGCAGCTTCGGCTTGTTTGGCTTTGCCTTCAACCTGGTCTTTTCTGTTGCCCGTGATACTACCGAAAATTTCCTGAGCTTTGCCTTCTAAATTTTTGCCGATCGCCTTAGCTCTGTCTTCTGCACTCATAATAAGCTCCGTTTGGCAAGTTGCTATAGTAACATTGTAAAATTAACTCGGCTGCAATTGCCTTTAACTTCATATTAATTTATATTCTGCTTGACCTCGGTCTTCTTCTGATGATTTACTTTCGGCAAACTCCTCACTCAAAAAACCAAGGATTTTTTTGTGACAACTGTATACATCCGCAAAATTCGTCTTAAAAAACTATTTCAAACTCGCCGCAGCAACTTTAATTGGTTCCAGCAATTCTAACGGCAAATGCAACATATTCAATTGGGTGCTATCTGCTGCTTTCCTTTCCGGATCGGGGCCGTGATAATCGCTGCCACCAGTTGCCAGCAAACCGTAATGAACGCACAAATCTTTCAACTTTTGGATTTGGCTGGAACTGTGGCTGGGATGGTATACTTCAACTCCCATTAAACCAGCATCTACTAATTCTTTTAAGACTTCCTCAACAGCGCCGCCGCGAAATAAATAAGGGTGAGCCCAAACTGGTACTGCGCCACAACTTTTCAGTAAATCAATGCCTTCGACGATCGAGAATTTCTCGTAATGCACATAAGCCGGGCCGTCATCTCCCAGCCAGCGATCGAATGCTTCCCGCGATGATTTCGCGTGACCGGCTTTTACAAGTGCAGAGGCAATGTGAGGCCTTCCCGGTGCCATTCCTGGGGATGTTTTTGGCAGTTCGATCGCGTATCCCATTGCTGCTAATTTTTCGACCATTTCCTGCGATCGGCGAAACCTCCCTTCGAGGCGATCGTTCAAAGGAACTCGCAACTTATTTGCATCGGGATAAAAACCTAAAATGTGCAGCGATCGGCCGTTGTGAACCGTGCTGAGTTCGAGTCCGGGGACTATTTCGATACCGTGCAAAGCAGCGGCAGCGAAGGCTTCATCCCAACCCGACATCGTATCGTGATCCGTGACGGCCAAGGCGCGAACCCCCGATGAAGCGGCCGCGGCTACGAGTTCGGCAGGGGTGAGAGTGCCGTCGGAATAAGTAGTGTGACAGTGGAGTTCTAGCATTTTTTTTGGTAAGTTAAAGTCTGCGAAATCTGCAATTATTCCCCTCACTCACGCGACATCTATCGTCCCTGCGATCGACAAGTTTTTGGGTTATTTCAATCTATTAGCTGTAATAAGTTGTCGCGCCTTTAATTGGGACATTTCTGTTTATTAAAAGCTGGCGTGGGCTGGGCATCTTGCCCGCCTTTTCAGTAGAATTTAGATTCAGAATACCTTAGCTATTTCTTGATTTCTCGCATTGGGTAAAGGACACCCTCTGGCAATTTGGGAGGAACCGGCGATATTTCAATACTTTGTATGTTGTGAACTGGGATAACTACCAGTTTATCTGCCAATTCGAGAATTACCGGGTCTGCTGTCAACATTTTGTGCAGGCGAGTGCCTAAAGTTGCTTGCTCTCCTACTGTTCCCTCTGGCGCAATGAACTGGAAGTGTTGCTGTTTGCCGTTGGTATAGTGGATTGTCAGATTGATAATTCCTTCTTGGTTGGTTGCTTGCATAATTTTTTTCCCTAACAGTCGATCGGGACTTGGCAAAATTAACAATAAATCAAAACTGGCGATCGCACCACGATTGCAAAGCTCGTTGGAAAGCTTTTGACAAGACCAGGCTGTCGGTACGAAAGTCCGGTTACTGCTAATTTTATCACAAAAACTGTACGGAAACTCGCCAACTTACCCAGTATACAATTGCCAGTCGCGCTGTCTTTGCTCCTTAATGCGCGAGATCCTTCGCCAGCAATATTGGGTCGATCGGGCTTTCTTGTATGCCAGTTGGCAAAGTGGCTCAATTTAGCCTGTGTAGCGACTTGACTCAAAGCGGTCTCAAGTCTTACAGCAGAGGCATTTGAGCGCTTTGGGTGTCAAGGTTTTTCGAGGTGGGAACTGTGGAGGTTGAGATAGCGGCATTCTGCTGTCACTGCCGTAGAGGATTTTTTTATAAATTAATAACATAACATTCAGGTACAGCTTATGAAATCCACACTTTGTTTTCCCGAAACTTCTCTTCACTCTAACACCGTTGCTGTTAATAATAATGCTAGTGACTCTTGTATCCTTGCAGCTTGGATTGACTTAGTAGGAGGAGATTTTGAGAGCTTGGGAGGAGATGATTGGCTTCCCTTGTGCGGCGACATTGATGACGGCGAAATTTACCGGGAATGGTTTTTGTGGCAAGACAGCGAAGTGACTCAAGAGTGGGAAGCTTACGATCCCATTACTAATTATCGAGTTGTGGCACCTAGCCGAGAAATGATGATTTCTCAAATCGACAAAATAGAAGATGCCCGAAAAATTTAGTTGAGCGGGAGAAGGTTAAATCTTGATTTTCAACTATCATAAAAATTCTGTTAACAAACCCGGTTTCTCCCAACCACATTAAAGAAACCGGGTTTTTCAGACCCCCACTCTAGGTGTGGGTTGAGTTTCACGGCCCGAACATAATAATTTATGTCGCTACTGCCTTTTGTTTTTCTCGTTCTAATTTGCGCTGCTTCAAGGCGGCCAGATTTTGTTTAATCGTGTCGATCGCAAATCCAGCCCCCTGCTGTTGGTATAATTCGCTGGCACGGATCAAATCTGCAACAGCCTCGTCATCCGATCGCAAATTTGCAAAAGCCAAGGCGCGATTGTGGTAAGCTTCTGCCAAAGTTGAAACTTGTTCTACAGCGCTGGTAAATTTATCTTTGGCTTTGCGGTACTTTCCAGACTGATAAGCCTCAATTCCTTGTTGAAAATAAACGGAAGCTTTACTGCCGCTGTCGGTATCGGGAAATTCTGGGTAAGTTAAAATTGGTTCTTTAAAGAGTACAGAAATGCTGCCCTTGCCGAAGTAAGCCCAAGTCATTGTTCCAAACCCAATCCCCAGCACCAGGGCAATAATGACAGACAGAGCAATAAAATTGGTGAGTTCCATAGAGCAATATTTGTTGTATTATAATATGATAAGTTAATTCCTAACTTCTGCACCAATGGCTGCGCGGATTTACCTTAACTGGAAATGGTTTTTCGGCTCGCTAGCTTTAGTATTGTCGATCGGCTTAATGATTGCAACTGCAAGTTCTGACGCAGCAACCAACGCGCAAACTCAAGCAGGGTGGCAATTGTTGCAGCGGGGTGAGACGGGGTTGGTGGTAGCAATGCGACACGCGATCGCCCCAGGTACGGGAGATCCTGCTAACTTTAAGTTGGGCGACTGTTCCAGCCAGCGCAATTTATCAGCACAGGGAAGAACCCAAGCCAAGCAAATTGGAGCAGAATTTCGCAACCGCAACATCAAAGTTGCCAGAGTTTTATCGAGTCAGTGGTGCCGATGTTTGGAAACAGCAAAATTGATAACTTTAGGCAAAGTCGAACCGTTCCCAGCACTGAATTCGTTCTTTAGGGACAGCAGCACAGAAGCCAGCCAAACAGCAGCAATTCGCAAATTAATTGTGGACAACCGCAATACAAAAGGCGCGATTATTATGGTAACTCATCAAGTAAATATTACCGCGATTACTGATCTTGTACCGCAAAGCGGCGAAGCTGTGATTCTCAAAAGCGATCGAGAAGGTAAAATTAAAATATTCGGACGAATTCGAGGATTTTAAGGAGGTAGAAATTTACAGCAGATTGCGGTTAAAGTTTCTAACAATCCTCTAAAATTTCTAGAAGATAGGAACATTCTTGCCGAACATCAGGTGCTTCATCCGACAAGAGACTCTCAATAATTTTTGGTTCCAGCAAACTCGAATATTGTTCGTCTAGCCTGCACAACTCAATAGCTGCAAGTACGCCCGCCATTCTTTCCTCAGACTCCGACGACATCATCCGGTTAATAGAAGCAAGCAATACATGGTTTGGTGGTGATAGAATCTCAACAAGGTTTCTCGCTGTCTGCCGTACAATCGAATGTCGATCTCCGAGACGTAAGAACATCCACTGCAATAAAATATTGTCACCCTGCGGGAATTCCTGATGCCTTAGATTTCCTAATGTTTCGAGGGCAATCGATCGCACATCCCACTCATCGTCAGCGAGGAGACAAGCCAGTATGGGAGCAACAACAGGATTATCTAAATCTCCTAATTTTGCCGCAGCATTATATCTGACATCATTGCGATCGTCCAGTGTTTCGGTAGCAGCAGCAGCCACAACATCAGGCCACTTGGACTCTGGACTGTTTCCCATCCAAAAATCCTCGTCAAGATCACCAAAATCTCCTATAAATTCGTCTGCTAGGTAGTTCAAGTGAGAATTTACTACAGACACATCTTTGCTAATAGCACCACTAAAGTCTGTTGGCGGATAATCATCCGAAGAAAAACAGCCAATAAATTTCGTTTTCTGCAAATTGGCAGCTTTAAATAAGGTACCATTCAGATGGCAACCAAAGAACTCTACCATTGATAAGTCGAGTCCTTCTAAACTGCAATTTCTTAAGTCACAGAAACTCAGAGTGTCCTTTGGCTTGATAGGAAGCTCATGCTTTGTATCCCGCCAGTTCCTGCCCTGATACGGTGTTTTGTAAGTGTTCTCTAGCTTAATAATATCCATTGATTATTTTCCTAACTGATCTCTCCAAGAGTTTGCCCATCGGGGAATCACCGGATCGTTGCCGTTGCGGTAGTCTTCTGCCCATTGTAGCGCCTCTTCCATTTTTTTAATTTCTCTAGTAATCTTTTCTTTAGGCTCATTAGGCTCAGACGGCAAATCTAGCAATCTTTTTTTTAAATGTGAAATATATTGACGGCACTTTGTATGGTGGAGAGTTCCTTTTTTGAGGGACATTGGCTGGTTTTCTACTCCCCCTTCAAATTGTTCTTTCATCACCATAAAAGCACAACTTCCATCTCCGTACTCTGCCTCTTCCCGATAGAGATCGTTCATAACCTCTTGAGCATCATCTATCGCCATAGCAACTGCACGCGGAAATCTAGATTCTCGATTCTCAATCAACCTAGAATCTGGGGTTGTTGGAGTGACTCTGAGTCTTCTAACCCACATTCCGCAGGTCTTTAAATACAATTGAGGGTTATAAATTTTAAAAATTAAAGCCTGAAGTGATTGCCCCGTAATCACTTCAGGCTTTTTTGAGATACAATGAACGAATTAGGAGCCAAGAGGAAAAAACCATGAATGAGCATCAAGAAGCCATAAAAGTCCTAAATTTAGACCATTTAGGAATAGTAGCAGGCATAATAGACGAGATGGAATTAGTAGAAGAAGTCAATAAAATAGTAGGAATAACAACCCAAGAAATGCTCAGCCCAGGACAAGTCATGAAAGCAATGATTTTGAATGGACTAGGATTTTTAAGCGCCCCATTATACATATTCGAGGAATTTTTCGTAGGAAAAGCAACATCACATCTAATAGGAAAGGGAATATTACCCGAACATCTAAATGACGATAGACTGGGAAGAACCCTTGATAAATATTATCAAGTGGGAACCACAAAACTCTTCACAACAATCGCCATAAAAGCCGCCCATAAATTCCAAGTAAAAATGAACAGCATCCATTTAGATGGAAGTTCAATGTATGTACAAGGAGAATATAAAACCCAAGTTAAAAACAGCGACCAAACAGAAAAAGAACCCGAACCAGAAACATCAGAAATGAAACCAATAGAAATAGTTCACGGATACTCGAGAGACCATCGACCCGACCTCAAACAATTTATCATAGACATGATTGTAACAGGAGACGGAGACATACCACTATATCTAAAAATAGATTCAGGAAACATCGACGACAAAAGCGTATTCGTATCAAGACTAAAAGAATTCAAAAAACAGTGGACATTTGAAGGAATCTGCGTAGCAGACAGCGCCTTATACACCAGGGAAAACCTATCAGCAATGACAGGAATCAAATGGATAACAAGAGTCCCATTAAGCATAAAATCAGCCCAAGAGAAAATCGTAGACATCCAAGAAAGCGAATGGCAATCAAGCTCAAAAAAAGGATATAAGATAGCCGAAAGAGCTAGCGAATATGGAAATATCCAACAAAGATGGTTAGTCATAGAAAGTGAACTCAGAAAACAAGCAAGCATCAAACAAATAGACAAACAAGTAAACAAACAAGAATCAAGCGCCCAAGCCTCGCTACGTAAGCTTTCCCGGCAAAAGTTCGCTTGTGTTGCCGACGCAGAAACCGCCATAAAGAATCTATCAGACACATGGAAATATCACCAAATTACCGAAATTGAATCTCAAGAAAAAAGCCATAAAAAACAAAAACAAACCACCAACAAAGCTAGTAATATAGACACAATATCCTATCAAATAATCGGTAAAATAGAAACCAGACCCGAAATAATATCAGCCGAAAAAATCAAAGCAGGGAGATTTATACTGGCAACAAACATCTTAGATAAAAACGAAATAACCAACCAGCAAATATTAGAAGAATACAAAGACCAACAAAGTAACGAAAGAGGATTTAGATTTTTAAAAGATCCATTATTTTTCACATCAAGCGTCTTCGTGAAAAAACCCGAGAGAGTAGAAGCAATTGCCATGATAATGGGAGTATGTTTATTGGTATATAATCTTGCCCAAAGAAAGTTGAGACAAGAATTAGAATCAGCCAATGCCAGCATCAGAAACCAGGTCAAGAAAATGACAAATAAACCGACAATGCGGTGGGTATTTCAGATGTTTCAAGCCGTACATTTAGTCAACCTCAATGGAGCCGAACAAATAAGCAACTTAACAAAGGAACGTCGGGAGATATTAAATTATTTAGGAAAGGTTTGCGGTCAATATTATTTAATAGTTGAAGATGGGTAACGCGGAAAATACACCGGAGAATATGGTTGAATAAATTCAAATAATTGGCAACATAACAATCATGTTGCCGGAATTTTAGTGTCTAATTTAGGGAAAACCAGTTCAGATATTGCCGAAGGAATATATTGGGAAATATCTGTAAATTCAAATTTCTTATATTTCGCCAAAATCGCAAAAAAATGATACTAAAATTAGAAAAGGTAGGCACAGATATTTTTCCTACACTGAATGTATGATAATCCTTAGTCATTAAAGCCAGAACTGCGGAATGTGGGTTCTAAGATTCTGGTTCTCTTGATTTCCTTTTGGATTCATCTCACTTTGAGTAGTAAAGGGATTGCAGGGCGAGCAATTGATTATACCAAGACTTGCACAGTCACTCCCTTTTAACTCCGAAGTTTTGATATCGCAGTGAATGTTGTATAATATTACCAATTCCCAATTCCCCATTACCAATTTATATGAGTTTCCAATACAGCGCCGCCCTAGTGACTTTAGCAGACCTTGATAAAGAAGTTCTCGTTAAATTTTACACCAAATTTCTCGACATAGAACCAAACCCTTATATTCCCAATACTTATGCTGAATTTCAACTCCCAGGATTAAGACTCGGCATATTCAAACCCAAAGATTCCCACAAATCGGAATTTGCCAATCGAGCAAAAACAGGCATGAGTTTGTGTTTGGAAGTCAGCGATATCGAAACTGCGATCGCCCGAATTTGGGCTTTAGGTTATCCGCCCAGCGGAGAAATTATCAAAGCTTCTCACGGTCTAGAAATCTATGCCTTCGATCCTGCCGGGAACCGCATAATTTTACATCAACCCATGCGAATCTAGGATAATGGCTAATTATTGGTGAACTCTCCATCTTCTCTTCTCTTTCTACCCTACCCTTCGGGAACCCCTGCGGGGAACGGGAACGGCTTCGCCGAACGCGTCTTCGCGGTTCGTTCAAAAAAACATCTAGTTCACAACCCGCTGAGGATTGCTATATAACTTATGCAATTGCTTAACCGCCTTCGCAATGACATTGTAAAACCCGCCTCTACAAATCAAAACTGCCTTAACTATCTAATCAGTTCAGCAAAACTATAAAAACTGATAATTAATATTAATAACAACAAAGCAGTCAAGTGAGTTAGCTGAAATTGAGACCGCGGGTCGAGGGATTCCCGCACCAAAATTGAAAAAGACGAACCAATTATATAACTCAGAGACAGTGCTAAATATTGCCACTGCAATGTTACACTCCACAGCCCCAGCAACATCATCGCCAAAGTCAACATCACCAACTCAACAAAGCGAGGCGGATTGTGCTGAGTAGACAGAATCAAAGTGTCCAACCAATATTGCCAAGGTCTCATGTTTTAGCGATCGAGCTTTTGGATTTAGCCTTCTAGCTTAACCTACGATCGCCATTCTGTTTGTTGCTGCAAACACCTTAAAGCCTCCGCAGTCTCAACCTGCGGAAATTGCCCGTAAAAGCGACTGACACTGTAAAAAGGGTGAGGAGTCTCCAGAACGATCAACTTATCGGCCATCTGGGCCAAAAATCCCATTAAATCTGCCGGGGCGACAGGCGCGCAAATCCACAAAGCCAGCGGTTGCTGCGACTGCAAAGCCTTAGCCGCCACAGCCATTGTCATCCCCGTCGCAATGCCGTCATCTACCAAAATCGCCAAAGCCCCAGCCGCGTTGATATTTGGGCGTCCAGGAGACAAATCTGCCAGCAGAGATTGAGCATTATTTTGAGCCACGGGCAGGGCTGATTTTTGCAAGCGCCAATTCTGCAGCTTTTGCTTTTCCCAGAGGACGTGACCGTCAGCAGTTGCAGCCCCGATCGCCAATTCTAAATTATCTGGGCGAGTAATTTTCTTAGCGACAACCACATCCAAAGGACAGCCCAAGCGACGCGCTATCGGCACAGCAACGGGCAAACCCCCGCGTGGCAAGGCGTAAACAATCGGTTTCACCGCCTGCTGTGTCATTAAACTCAACTTGCCGAACTCGTCCACAACTGCCTCGGCCAGTTTTTCGCCTGCATCGGCGCGATCGTCAAAAAACGGGTTAGAGAACATATTTTTGCCTGTACGAGCTCAACCAAACAATTGGAGATTGTGCCAGTGTTAATTAGGGATTGTGCAATCGACAGCATCGCACACAAGCTTCTAGCCAATCTCAAATCACCAAACCCGATCTAAACTATAAACTCTAGACTCCAAAATATCTCCCTAATTGTAAAATTTATGTCCAGCGACTTGCAACTCAGCCTTTTTGACAACAATCAAAGTGCCACTTTCCAAACAGACTCAATACCAGCAAATGCCAAAATTCCCATTCCTCCGGGCACTTATCAAAATATGGAACAAATCGGCGAGCACTGCAACCGCTGCTACCGCTGCGAATTGGGCAACAGCCGCACTCACGCCGTCATCGGGCGCGGCAATCCTCAAGCCTCAATTTTGATTGTGGGAGAAGCGCCCGGACAAAACGAAGATGAAACCGGATTGCCCTTCGTCGGGCGATCGGGCAAACTGTTAGATAAGATTTTAGAATCCGTGGGATTGAGTGCAGAAACCGACGTATTCATTGCCAACGTCATCAAATGTCGCCCTCCCAACAACCGCCCTCCGACAGCCAAAGAAATCGAAGCTTGCAAACCTTACTTGCTCGAACAAATCCGCATCTTAGACCCCAAAATTATTTTATTAACTGGTGCAACAGCCCTGAAAGGTTTGCTAAGCGACAAGCGGCCCATTAGTAAAATTAGAGGTCAATGGATTGAATGGGAAAATCGTTTGTGTATGCCAATTTTTCACCCGTCGTACTTGCTGCGAAATCCCTCCCGCGAACCGGAAACTCCGAAATGGTTTATGTGGCAAGATATGCAGGCTATCAAGGCTAAATTGGATGAATTCAAAGAGCAATTATAATCAATTTTTCTTGTGGATTTGTAGGCAGGTTTGAGGCACAATCTCGGATTTTTACCCACAATCTTAAAACCCGCCCCCACCCACCGAAAAATTATAATTAATTTTCATGTGTAATTTGTAGGGGGCTGGTTTCACCAACAATCTCTGATTTTTACCTGCCATCTACAAAGCCAGTTCCCGCTTTCCATTCATAAATTTACGCCCCGTAGTAAAAATCCGAATTATGGTTGTCTCTAGTATTTTTAGTGAAACTCCTATCAATAGACAAGAAATTCCTCAAGAACTATTAGACATTGAAGATAAACAACGTACTAATCCACTTCCTTGGAAAGGGCAATTCTCCCCCCAGTTCGTCGAAACTTTAATTGACAAATATGCCAATAAAAATACTGTGATTTTTGATCCATTTTTAGGTAGTGGAACAGTTTTATATGAGGCAGGAAGATTCGGACTGGAAGCCTGCGGAACAGAAATCAATCCAGCCGCTTTAATCCTAGCTAACACTTATAAATTCATCACTATTTCACCAATAAAGCGTGAAAAATGTATCAATTCTTTTCTCACTCAACTAAAAACAGAGATATGGGAGAGAATGCCACTCTTCCAAACAATACAAAAAGAAATTACACCCAATGATTTAATAGATAAAATTGTAGAGGTAGCCGTTGATGATGAAGAAAAGTTACTTAATATTCTACATGAAGTATTAGTGATATTGCTAGACTTAGAAAACAAAAAACTTACCAAATCCAGAGTTTTTACACTGGCGGAAAATATCGCTACTTTTGTCCTTAAACTACCCTATAGTAAAAAGCCGATAAATGCCTACAATGCCGATGCAAGAAACGTTCCCTTACAAAACTCCAGCGTCAATCTTGTGATTACCTCCCCCCCTTATATCAATGTATTTAACTATCATCAGCAGTATCGCGGTTCTACTGAAGCACTAAACTGGAAAATTTTAGAGGTGGCAAAATCCGAGTTTGGTTCTAATCGCAAGCATAGAAGTAATAGATTTCTAACTGTCATTCAATATTGCTTAGACATCGCCTATAGTTTGCAAGAATTGTTAAGAGTATGCAGCCCTAATAGTAGAATAATATTTGTAGTAGGTAAAGAATCAAATATTAGAGGAACGCCGTTTTTAAACGGGGAGTTAGTTGCCGAAGTTGCTCGTCAAGTATTGGGAATTAGCTTAGATATCCGTCAAGAAAGAAGTTTTGTAAATCGTTATGGAAAAACTATCAAAGAAGATATACTACACTTTACAAAAAGAGAAGACTTACAGTATTATTTTGACATACATCAAGCCAGAACTCTTTCTGTAGAAGCTTTAATATCTGCTTATTCCGTAGCGAATGAACAAGTAAAATATGAAATCAAGGATGCTATCGATAAGGCAGCCACAGTACAGCCCTCACCTTATTTCGATCGGCAGCGTTCACGAAAAACCATTGAAATACTCAACCAAAAAGAAGAAAATTATGTTTAATTTAGCTCAACCACATGGGGACAAACTAGCAGCATTACTTGATAACGTGAAATTACCTCCTACAGATAAACGGCGTGTTAATCAAGCAATCGAATACTACAAAAAATGGTTGGAAACGCTTAAAAACATCAGGGGGGATGATCTGAAAGTTGTTCCAGAGATGGTATCCCATCTAACCTCCTATAAGCGATACATTGACGTTGAACTAATTTTTGACAGTGACAATGATTTTTTGTACCGTCAAAAAGGGCAATTAAAACTTGACAACTCAATTATTGAAGAATTTATACCTATCTTAGTTACAACCGTCTTTGCAGATTCATTAAAGGACAAAGAATTATCCTTTGGCCCAACACAGTGTTTTTCATCCCTACGATTTGAGTCAAGTTTAAAACTCAGTCCAAAAGGCGGTGGGATGAGTATTCGAGCCAAGGATCAAGATTTTGCGATTAGTAGAAAAATATTTCTCAAAGCCTCTCATAACCAAGATTTTAAGGAGGCTACCTCCCGCGAGGCAAATATTGCTTATGTTGCGGCTGAGTGTAAAACAAATCTTGATAAAACCATGTTTCAAGAGGGCGCAGCAACTGCCCTGGATGTAAAATTGAGTGTACCAGGAGCCAAGTATTTCTTGCTATGTGAGTGGCTTGATATGTCGCCGATTAGCTCATCACTCACAGCTATTGATGAAATACTAATTTTGAGAAAAGCAAAACGCTTATCGTCTAATATAAGAAGTGCTTTTAGTACGGTAGAGGGAAGAAATAAAAATAAAGATTATTTTGTCAACCATCTCGATAACAACCCCTTTGCACCGGAAGTTTTTATGAGATTTTTAGGTGAGATTGAAGTGATGATTGGTAAAGATGAACTAGACGAAGATGACGTGCTGTCTAGAGGATATTTTTAAGTGTAAAAAAAATCCTCGGAACCCGCGAAAGTTACGGCTTTGCCTGACAATCTCGCAACCACAAACGAATCGCCTCAGCAATTTCGCTTTTCTCCCCCTCTGGCCGCAACAACGGACGAACATCCGCCGCAGTACCAAACCTAGAAACAATTTTTACTAATTCCCATCCGTTCTCGGTTTTAGTTAAAAACAGCCAATGATATTGCTGAATTTCTACTCGTTTTCCCCCGCGATACTGCCGTTCCAAAGTAGTAATGAAAACTTGACTAGCATTTTCAGGAAGCGCATCTTCAAAATTTAAAGGTAACGGTTCAAACTCCGGGCGACCGGCTAAAATTATTTGCGGCAGCGCGTAACCGGGCGGTGTGTTAGTGTTAGGAGAAAAGTGCGATCGCACAATTACGCGATTAGCATAACTCGGCAAATCTTGCAACAGGCGATCGACCAAAGTTTCTAAATCAGCCGGACAGGGCGATCTGGCCCACAAACCATGCCCATTTGCATTTACATTAACATCATCGATTGCCAAATTAACCGCCATAGTTGGAGTCCCAACCACCCACACAATCGCAACCAAAATACTACTTACTGGAAATACATTCAACCTCAGAAAGACTCCTCATCGATCTTAGTCCGCCAATTGTCAAAGCAATGCTCATCTGCTACAATCCCCTATATCTAAACACCATAACACAGCAATATGCAGCGGAGAAAAGCCCTCAGATCCCCCCTCCCTCAAAGAATATGCCTGGAAAAATTCTTAAGCTATACCCCCAATTACAGGAGCCCACAATTTTTATCAGCTTTTAGATAAAATCAAAACTAGACCCGCCCTTTATCCTGGCAAGCGGTTTGGCGGTGGGCGTGGTTGCAGTTTGGCTATGGGCAGTATATACTAACAGTGAGCGCTTGCTTTGATTTGTTATTCAATAGGAGAGCGGATATGAATTTTTTCTATTGGATAATGGGTAATATCAAATGGATTTTTTTGTTTTTTGTTGCGTTATTAATGTTGGCTAGTGGGATGTACTTGTCTCCTTCTTTTGGTTGGTTTGGGTGTTTGTTTGTTTTGTTTTTGTTGTGGTGTTGGCTGTCGATTGGTGATGGATGAAAAACATCTGATGGAGGTTTAAGATTTTTATTATAGTTGTGAACCCGACTTTTTCCACGAAACCATGCCATTTCTACATTTCCGATACCTGGCACTGACCAGAATGAGCTAAAATGTTGCCAATTGATGCTAAGGTTTGTACTAAATGAAATCATGGAAGTCCAACCGAGAGAAATTCAAACCTATGAAACTTTAGAGGGAAAAATACCTTTTGAAGAGTGGCTTGATTCTTTGCGCGATCGCGAAGGGAAAGCTAAAATAAAAGGTAGACTTCAGCGAGTTGCTCTTGGTAATTTAGGAGACTGTAAATCAGTAGGAGAGGGTGTTTCTGAGTTAAAAATTGACTGCGGCCCAGGCTACCGGGTTTATTTTGGAGAAAGAGACTCAACTATTGTACTGCTTCTCTGCGGTGGAGATAAAAGTACCCAAGATCGAGATATTCGCAAGGCCAAAGAATACTGGATAGAATTCAGGAGTAGAAACAATGCCTAAAACCCACAGTTATCATGACTATCTGATTAAATCCCTCCAAGAAATTGAAGAAGCTGCTGCTTATATTCAAGCAATTTTAGAAGAAAAAGAACCGGAATCTGAACTGTTACTGACGGTTCTCAAAGACGTAGTTAAAGCTCAAGATAAACTCTCTATCATGACTGAAGACGAACAACAGAATTGGGAGAAACTTGAGGAATTGTTGAAAGCATCAGGGGGAGAAGAGATTTACCGATTTATGGGTTTGCTGAAGGCTTTAGGATTAAAGACAGATATTGCAGTTAGTCAATGTAAGACTCCAGACGCATCAATGCTAGAATCCCCATCTCGCGTCGAGACTTGTAAATTGTAACGTCTTACCAAATTACTCAAGAGTAGAAACTAGCTATTTTTTTATCTGCTGTAATAATAGCAGCTTAATTTCTTTTCGCCAACCGCAGATATCAGCAGATAAACACAGATGAACGCAGATAAAATTCCCTTGGCGTTCATCGGCGTTTATCGGCGGTTAAAACTGAGAGGTTGCACCATTCTCAATAAGCCTTTTATGAACAGGCTTTCCGGCCTGTTCCACAAAGAGTGAATTTTCTTGTGGAACAGGCATCTTGCCTGTTAAGCGAGAATGGTGCAAGATGTGAGTTAAAAACAACATTCCTCTTGTTATCCCAACTCTTCACAAATACGTGCAAAAGCCGCCGCCGGATCATCTGCAGCAGTAATCGGGCGCCCAATCACCAGATAATCCGCACCAGCTTTCAAAGCCGCCTTCGGAGTCATCGATCGTTTTTGATCGCCTCCATCGGCCCATTTCGGACGCACACCGGGACAAACTAACAGAAAATCATCCCCGCAACTCATTCTTAATTGTTCCACTTCTTGCGGAGAACAAACAGCACCAGCTAAACCAGTTTCCTTAGCCAACAATGCCATGTGTAAAGCATATTCCGGCAACTCCAAAGGTATTTTCAACTCAAAAGCCAACTGTCGCGAATTCAAACTCGTTAACAGGGTAATTGCAATCAACTTAGGACTCGGTTTATCCACAGCCGCCGCCCCTTCAGTCAAAGCCAACTGTGCCGCTTTCAAAGCATCTTTACCACAAGTAGAATGGATCGTCAATAAATCCACATTATACTTAGCAGCCGCCCGACAAGCACCAGCCACAGTATTCGGGATATCGTGAAACTTCAAATCGAGAAAAATCCGCTTTTCCCGCTGTTTTAAAATTTCCAAAATCCCCGGCCCGGAACTCACAAACAGTTCCAAACCCACTTTCCAGAAAGATACATCAGGCAGTTTGTCAAGAAGTGCGATCGCCTCTTCTTGACTCGAAACATCCAAAGCAACAATAATTCGATTATCAGCGTTCATCAGCGTTCATCTTCAGTATTCATCTGCGGTTAAAAAAATAGATTAGTCATCGCCATAATTGCCTGTTTTGAACAGGCAAGATGCCTGTTCCACAATCATTATTGGAGATGTCTATTCAAGACACCAATCGAACAAACTTATTTTTCCCGACTTGCAAAACCTTACCTTCCAATTCAGCAGGTGATTCAAAGGTGAGGTTAACATCAGAAACTTTATCGCCCTCCAACTTCACCCCACCGCCCTGCATCAACTTCCGCGCATCACCGCTGCTTTTACAAAGCCCGCTAGCACTCAGAATATAAAACAACTTAGCCGGAAACTGCACACTTGCCAAAGAAAACTCCGCCACAGCATCAGCTTGTCCCGCAGCACCTTTAACCAGCGCAATTGCATCTTGTTGTGCGCGATCCGCCGCTTCCTTCCCCCGATACTGGCGCACCACATCCAAAGCCAAAAGTTTCTGTTTTTCTCGCGGATTTTCTGGCAATTCATCAAGCGGCAAATCTGTCAATAGTTCAAAATATTGGGCGATCGAACTATCAGCAATTTTCTCCAACTTAGAATACATCGTCAGCGGGTCTTCCGACAAACCCACATAATTGTTCAAAGACTTCGACATCTTCTGCACCCCGTCAGTCCCGATCAAAATCGGCATCAGCAAACCAAACTGCGGTTTCATCCCAAAATGCCGCTGCAAATCTCTCCCCACCGCAATATTAAACTTTTGGTCAGTTCCCCCCAACTCAACATCAGCTTCCAAAGCCACCGAATCGTAACCCTGCATTAGTGGGTACAGAAACTCGTGCAGATAAATCGCATTCTCCTGCTGCATCCTGTTGTCAAATCCCTCTTTAGCGAGCATCTGCTGCACCGTCATCGTCTTCAGCAGTTCCAAAATCTTCGCCAAGTCCAATTTTGACAACCACTCGGAGTTATAGCGAATTTCCAAACGTCCGGGCGTGTCAAAATCTAGAATCGGACGCACTTGGTCTAAATAAGTCTTGGCATTTTCCGCCACTTGTTCGGCCGTCAACTGGCTACGCATCTCCGACTTCCCTGTCGGATCGCCAATTCTTGCGGTAAAATCTCCG
Source organism: Microcoleus sp. T3_B1 (assembly GCF_036700445.1). Lineage (NCBI taxonomy): Bacteria > Bacillati > Cyanobacteriota > Cyanophyceae > Oscillatoriales > Microcoleaceae > Microcoleus > Microcoleus sp. T3_B1. Next base: position 24,518 of record NZ_JAUBOX010000020.1, on the reverse strand, counting down.
ATCAGCAGTACGGCTGTGTGACCGGCATCTTGAAAAGCCCGCAGCTTGCGGACGCAAAGGCTGTGTCCCAAGTGAATGTCACTCCCTGTCGGGTCAATTCCCAGTTTGACGCGCAACGGTCGATCGACTGTTGCCAGCAGTTGGGCTAAATTTTCGTCAGGGTTGCTAGAATCAGGTCGATCTGGAAAAATCTCGCTGACGCCGCGGTAAAGCGCTGAAAGGTTAGGAGTTATCATCGGGGAGCGATCGTCCATCATATTTTGCCAAAGTGCAGCAGAATTAGTTACACTCACTGGTTGACGCATAAAAACATAACTATCAAGCTACTATAATCCCAAAGCTGACCGGCTTTCATTAGCTGACCCCGCCCAAAAACGGATACCAGCCCCCGACAACAGTCGTGGAGATCCCCAAATTTTAGACTCTTGTTCAAACTCCCAGATTCATCTGTGGAATAAATCTAAAATCTAAAATCTAAAATCTAAAATCGACTGACAGTCTCTAGGGTTCGCATCTAAAATTAAAAGTCTTAAACCCCAAATCGAGTGAGGAAGTGAAATCCACGTGTCAACCAACGCAGTCCGCAATAACACGGAAAACTCAGCCCCCGTATTCGAGTTTGTTCAGTCAGTCAGTAAAGTGACCGCCGGAACCATACTCAGCATGACAATGCTTGCCAGTTCCGTAGTCGCTGGTGGACTGGTTGGCTTAGCGATCAGCTTCCGCAATTTGCCAGATGTTCGGATCTTGCAAACCTACTCTCCCACAGAAACTACCCACATTTACGACATCAACGGCAAGCCCCTAGCCAGCATCCACGATGAAGCCAACCGGGATGTCGTACCCCTTGACCAAATCTCCCCGAACCTGAAACGAGCTGTTCTGGCGATCGAAGATAGCAACTTTTTCACCCACAAAGGTATCAACCCCGGCGGGATAGCCCGAGCTCTGATAGTCAACCTAGAGAAAGGTAGAACCGTTGAAGGCGGCTCGACTATGACTATGCAGCTAGTCAAGAACCTGTTTCTATCTCCCCAGTCAAAATTTAGTCGCAAAGTAGCTGAAGCGGTAATGTCTATCCGCTTGGAGCAAATTCTCAACAAAGACCAAATTCTGCAACTATACCTGAATCAAATCTACTTAGGTCACAACTTGTACGGCGTAGAGACAGCCTCTCGAAGCTATTTCAACAAATCAGCAAGTAATTTGACTCTTGCAGAAGCAGCGATGCTGGCCGGCTTAATTTCTGCCCCCGAAGAATACAGTCCTTTCGTCAATTACAAGTTGGCAAAAGAGCGGCAAACCCTCGTTTTAAACCGCATGAAGGATCTTAAATGGATTACGCCGGCCCAAGAGACTGCTGCCCGCAAGGAAAAAATTAAGCTAGGCAAAATTACCTCTTTTGGGGGCTCTCAAGTTCCTTACGTAACACAAGCCGTAGTCCAGGAACTGACGAGGCGTTTCGGGCGAGATGCCGTGGTTAAGGGAGGAATGCGCGTTCAAACCACGATCGACCTCAAAATGCAGCGCATAGCCGAAGAAACCGTCAAAGCGTGGCACAATCGGCTTTACTACCAAGGGCTGTTTTACGATCGCGAGGAAGGTCAAATTGCCCTAGCCGCGGTAGATCCCCGCACCCACTTCGTCAAAGCAATGGTTGGCGGCGTCGATTACGAAAAGAGTCAGTTCAACCGCGCCATTCAAGCACGTCGCCAGCCCGGATCTGCTTTTAAACCTTTTATCTACTACGCTGCCTTTGCTAGCGGCAAATACGGCCCCGATTCAGTTGTCTACGACTCCCCTGTCGGCTACCGCGACGGCGACGGCTACTACTACCCTCAAAACTACGGTGGCGGCTTCTCCGGTGCCGTCAGCATCCGCAGAGCTTTGGAAGTATCTCTGAACATTCCCGCCGTCAAGCTTGGCCAAGAAGTCGGATTGAATAAAGTGATTGAGATTTGCCGCGTGCTCGGCATCAGAAGTCCGATGGAACCGGTGATTTCTTTGCCATTGGGTGCCGTTGACCTCACTCCTTTAGAAATGGCCGGCTCTTTTGCTACCTTCGCCAACAACGGCTGGCATTCTGACACCACGTTTATCGTGCAAGTCACTGACAGCAGCGGCAATGTCTTGCTCGACAATACGCCCAAACCCAAATTAGTTCTCAATTCCTGGGCGGCGGCATCTGTCAACAGCGCCCTGCAAGGGGTAATTACCAGCGGAACGGCAAGGGCGGCTCAAATTGGCCGGCCGGCTGCGGGGAAAACTGGTACAACTTCCTCTGAACGGGATATCTGGTTTGTGGGTTACGTGCCGCAGTTGTCGGTGGCTGTTTGGATGGGCAACGACAATTATAGACCGATGAGCTACGGTGCTACTGGCGGTGGGATTGTCGCCCCTGTTTGGCGGGATTTTATGAGCCAAGCTTTGGAAGGCGTTCCCGCAGAAAGTTTCAAACCTGCTTCAGCTTTTGAGCGGCCTTAATTCTTGGGAATGGGACAATTTTAGATTTTAGATTTTAGATTTTAGATTGAAGAATTGATTAGTAAAGTGGGAATCTTTTATTTTTATTCCTTCTTCCTTTTTCTTTCTTCCTTCTTCCTTCTTTCTTCTTTTACATCCGTTACATCCCTTACAGAATCGGTTGCCGAACTTCCTTCTTCCTTCTGACACTAGGATTGTTTTTCCAGCTCAGATTTCATCCGCTCCAGCGTTGAGTTCATTTGATCGAACATCTGCTGGGGCGTGATCCCAAATTGATTGAGCTGTGTTTTTAACTGCTCTACAGTCATCTGAGCCATGAAGTCCTCAGACAGCTCGAAGCGCTTCATAAAAATACGGTAGCGCTCCATCATTGATTCCATCTGAGCGATGAACATTTTCTTGCCTTCGCGATCGAATTTGCCGTAATTGCCACCTAGTTTGATGAGAGATTGATAGTCTTCAAACAACAGCTTGGCTTCTTGCTGAACAATTTCTGAATCAAAAAATCCCATAGCTTTCCTAATTTTTTAATATTCTACTAATTTCGATCTAGGCGAGAAATCCCGCTGCTTTTTCTACTATTTTATCAGTTGCCGGAGGAAGTCCCTACCCCTTAAGGCGCAAGAATAAGTAGAAATTTCCGTACAGGATAAGGCATGAGAATGGGGCATTGGGCATTGGGCATTGGGCATTGGGCATTGGGCATTGGGCATCGGGCATCGGGCATCGGGCATCGGGCATCGGGCATCGGGCTTGCCATGACAACAGTCAACAGTCAACTGTCAACAGTCAACAGTCAACTGTCAACAGTCAACAGTCAACTGTCAACAGTCAACTGTCAACTGACTTCAAACTTCCCCGATGCGTTCTAGAGGCCAAAACCGCACTACAGCGCGGCCGATGATATTCTGCTTAGGTAAAAATCCCCACCTGCTGGAGTCGTTGCTGTTGTTGCGGTTGTCTCCCATCACAAAGTATTCATTTTCTGGGACGCGATAAGGCCCCCACTGGTACTTAGGAGGTTCGGCAATATATTTTTCGACGAGGGGTTTGTCGTTGAGATAAACTAAACCTTTTTTAACGGCGACGGTTTGACCCGGTAAGCCAATTACCCGCTTGATGAATGCTTGGTCTTGGGTAAAGCCTTGTTCTTGCAACTTTTCGGGCGGGGCAAATACTACGATGTCGCCAGTTTTGGGAGGTTCGAGGTAGTAGGAGATTTTTTCGACTACGACGCGATCGCCCACGTGCAAAGTTGGTACCATAGAATCTGAGGGTATGTAGCGCGGTTCGGCGACCAACGCTCGAATCACTATTGCTAAACTCAAAGCAATAATCACTATCTGCAGATTTTCTCGCTGCGACTTCCACGCTTTCTGCCACCAGGTTTCAGGCGGATTTTCTGCTACTTCTGTACCCAAATTCTTTTTTTCAGATGTCATTTATTTCTCCACTATATAGTTCTTGCTAATTATCTAATTGCCCTTGAAGTAGCTCGCTCTAATTAAACGTAAAACTTTGTTGGGGTATTCAGAAACCCGGAAGGGCGAACACGGCGGCGCCGTCCTACAGAAACCGAGTCGATCGGTCTCCTATTTTTTGAGACGAAGATACTTAGAAAAGTAAGCGTACATTGTGTTGATATTAACTCATAAAAAAGGCAGAGAACTAAGATTCTCTACCTTTTTTATTTGAGGATTTTGAGTTGTTTGCGATTACGAGATTGGTTATTTCAAAACTTAACTCGCGATCGCACTTACTCAAACTTACTCAACGCCTTGGGGCAGCAATTCCCGCTTTTGACCTTGCAGCACCTTAACAATTCCGTCCTCGCCCACATCAACAACAGCGGTGTCGCCGTCTTTGATGCGGCCAGAAAGGATTTCCTCAGCCAAACTGTCTTCCAACAAGCGCATAATGGCGCGGCGCAGGGGTCTGGCTCCGTAGCTGGGGTTGTAGCCTTCTTCGACCAGCCGTTCTTTGAATTTTTCGGTCACTTCCAGGGTGATTCCCTGTTCTGTCAAACGACCGAACACTTCTTTGAGCATAATGACGGCGATTTCCTTGACTTCTTCCCTGTTCAACTGGCGGAAGACGATAATTTCGTCGAGTCGGTTGAGGAATTCGGGGCGGAAGTAGTTTTTGAGTTCTTCGTTAACCAAAGAACGAATGCGGTTGTAATTAGCATCGGCTTGGTTGTCGCTGAACTCGAAACCGAGGCCGCCGCCGCCTTTTTCAATCACCTTAGAACCGATGTTGGAGGTCATAATCAGCAGCGTGTTTTTGAAGTCCACGGTGCGACCTTTGGCATCTGTTAAGCGGCCGTCTTCCAATATTTGCAACAGCATATTGAAGACATCGGGGTGGGCTTTTTCGATTTCGTCGAACAGCACGACGGTGTAAGGACGGCGACGGACTGCTTCTGTGAGTTGGCCGCCTTCGTTGTAGCCGACGTAGCCTGGAGGAGAACCGATGAGTTTGGAGACGGTGTGACGTTCCATGTACTCCGACATATCCAGCCGAATCATCGCGTCTTCTGAACCGAAGAAGTAGCCGGCTAGGGCTTTGGTGAGTTCGGTTTTGCCGACCCCGGTGGGCCCGGAGAAGATGAAACTGGCGATCGGGCGATTGGGATTTTTCAAGCCAACGCGAGCCCGACGGATGGCGCGGGAAACCGCTTTCACTGCTTCTTCCTGCCCGATCAAGCGCTGGTGCAAGGTATCTTCCATGTGCAGCAGCTTTTCGGATTCGGATTCGGTCAGTTTGTTTACCGGGACGCCCGTCCAGCTTGCCACGATTTGAGCGATATCTTCTTCGGTGACTACTGGCGATGGGTCTGTTTCGCCGGTGCGGGCCGAGTCGGTTTTTTTGGCTTGGGAAATAGCGCGAATTTCGGCTTTGATGGTCATTTCCCGATCGCGCAATTCGCCGGCTTTGTCAAAGTCTTGAGAACGCACCGCTTCGTCTTTATCTTTGAGGACTTGGCGGAGTTCCTTGTCAAGTTCTTTGGCTGCGGGGGGAAGTTGGGAGTTGATCAAGCGGACTCTAGAACCAGCTTCGTCTACCAAGTCAATTGCTTTGTCTGGGAGGAAGCGATCGGAGATGTATCGGTGAGAGAGTTTGGCTGCGGCTTCCAAGGCCGTGTCCAAGATTTTCAGCTTGTGGTGCTGTTCGTAGCGTTCCCGCAGACCGAAGAGAATCTCGATCGTCTCGTCAACCGTGGGTTCGCCAACCATGACGGGCTGGAAGCGCCGTTCTAGGGCTGCATCGCGCTCGATGTGCTTGCGGTACTCGTCGAGGGTGGTAGCGCCGATACACTGGAGCTCGCCTCTTGCCAAAGCCGGCTTGAGAATGTTTGCCGCGTCGATCGCGCCTTCAGCCGCACCTGCACCGATCAAAGTGTGTACTTCGTCAATCACCAAAATCACGTTACCCGCTGTGCGGATTTCGTCCATGATTTTTTTGAGGCGTTCTTCAAATTCGCCCCGGTATTTCGTCCCCGCAACCAGCAAGCCGATGTCGAGGGTAACGACGCGCTTTTCTTCGAGGATGTCTGGGATGTCGTTGTTAGCGATGCGCTGGGCCAGGCCTTCGGCGATCGCGGTTTTACCGACTCCGGGTTCGCCGATGAGCACCGGGTTATTTTTGGTGCGGCGACCGAGGATTTGAATTACCCGTTCGATTTCTTTTTGGCGTCCGACTACTGGGTCTAGTTTGCCATCGACCGCCATTTGAGTCAGGTTGGCGCCGAATTCATCCAGGGTTGGGGTTTTGGTGCGGGCACCGCCGCCAGTGGCTGCGACTTCTGCGGTTTCTCCCAGCATCCGAATCACTTGGGTGCGGACTTTCGACAAGTCTACTCCCAGGTTTTCTAAGACTCTGGCCGCTACTCCTTCACCTTCGCGGATCAGGCCCAGCAGCAGGTGTTCAGTACCTATATAGTTGTGTCCGAGTTGGCGAGCTTCTTCTAGGGATAGTTCTAGAACCCGCTTGGCGCGGGGAGTGAACGGAATTTCGACTGCTACGAAGCCGGAACCGCGCCCGATGATTTTTTCCACTTCAATGCGCGCGTCTTTTAGGTTGACGCCCATTGATTTGAGGACTTTTGCTGCAACCCCGGTTCCTTCTCCGATCAGACCCAGGAGGATCTGTTCTGTCCCTACGAAGTTGTGACCCAGGCGGCGAGCTTCTTCCTGGGCCAACATGATTACTTTTATTGCTTTTTCTGTGAAGCGTTCAAACATGATTTATTCCCATCACCTGCTGCTATGTGCCCGTTTCGAGGTCACGCTCGCACAACGAGCGTTTGTGTTCGAGTGTTAACTCGTACTGCTTATTCTAGCGCGACACTCCCAACCTATCTGCCGCACTCGGCTGCGGTTGCAGATTCCAGGCTCATGTTGCAGGATGGCTTTCAACTGGGAAGACCCAAATGGTGGCTGACCTACAACCTCCCCTAGACTGCAAGAAGATTGCTCTTCTCGGCCCGTGCCCAACCTACGACTGCGTATTGATGGATTCTAGCACAATCTTTTTGGCTGTCATGTAGGCGCAAAAGTGATAATTCTCGAAGTAAAGGCCGGGTTTTGCACAAAACTTATTAGTTAGATGGGCGATCGATCCCCTAAACTCACCATTAAGCGGCAGGCCATCTCCCGAATATGTTGGTTTGGGATGGCGACAGCGAGCTGGGCTTTCTTCATCTAAAATTTTGCCCCCGATTCGTTGAAGATTTGGGTATTCTTCCTGTTGTCAGTTGTGCGATCGCTCCCGAGCAATTAGTGAGCGTTGCTACACTCCGAGGAGTTTGCCTCAGACTATACTCAGCATGGTTCAAGACATTGCTTTCGTAGCAGAGTGCTTTGGTCGTTAACTCGTCTGACTTAAAAGTTTGAAAATTCAATCGTGGAAAAGAATCTAAATCCTGTTTAAGGCGTAGTGAAAGTAAATAATGAACACTAGAAACTTAGATGACCAGGTAGAAAGTACCGACAATGGATCGATCGAAGTTACAAGTAAATTCCAGGATGCAGCTACAACAACTTCTGCAGCTTCACCAAAAGAATTCAATCCAGAACAGCTAGGACGTGTCTACTTTATTCGGCACGGTGAAAGTACCAGTAACGAACGCAACATTTTTGCAGGAGTTCTGGATGTTGACCTCACATCCTTTGGCCGATTGCAGGCACGCCGTGCAGGTGTTGACCTTAAGAAAAAAGGTACAAAGTTTGACGCAGTATATGTCTCCCACATGAGGCGTGCACGGCAAACCTGTGAAATCGCCCTTGCTGAAAGTCAAGCACTAAAGTCGCAAAATACCCCCGTTGAGATAGATCATCGAATTAGCGAAAAATCCTTTGGCATTTTTGCAGGGCGCAACCTAAATCTGCTGCGTCTAGCACTGGGCTACGAAGGCTTCGAGGAAATGTTGCATTCACATAACGAAGCACCCCCGGCTGGCGAAAAGATTGCCCAAGTTTACTCTCGCGCTGCCCGTTTCTACGAAGACAAAATTGTACCGCACTTGGAACGCGGTGAAACAGTTCTAGTAGTGTGCCACCAATATGTATTGGAGCCTCTAGCACTTTATTTAAGCGGTCTACCGCCGACAGCTTATAAACACCTGAAACTCCCCAATGGTAAAGCCCTCAGCGGTGTGGATCTCGTCAAGTTTCGCGACAAGGAATCCGGCGGTGCTGCTTCCCTGCGGAAAGAGATCAACGATCTTTCAATTATGTGGGCGATTTTGATCTATGCCGCCGCCTTCTTGCTGGGAAGCTTGGCAAGGGCAATCAGCACCTCAGAAGCAGGGATTCCGTCAGTTTTATTTCGAGCAATAATCGTTGCGTGTCTTGCCGCCTCAACGTTTTATACCTACCTAGACATTGACTTTGCAGCGAGTAAACGCAAAGTAACCTCTACTGTGAAGTATCTCGTTTATGGGTGGATGGCAGTGCGATGGGCAGTTGGGTTATTTTTAATATTTTCTGGGCTCTTGTATCAGACTGAAGCGGATCTGTACAAAGTGTTGTGGGTTCTATTTTGGATGGTTCCGCCAGCCCTGACTTCCCCAGTTTTATCCGTGCTTTGGGGCGGTAATCTTTATCCGTCGGCTCTTTTGTCAAGAACGCTATCAATCGTTGCTCCACTGGCGCTTCTGGCTACATTGAAGGTTGCCAATTTACCCATTAACGTTGACAGCCTGATCTTTTTCGGTGTCATTCTAATTGTAGGTCTGGCAATACCGGGTGCGATCGCCCAGTTTTGGCGCGACAAATCCCCTGTTGAATCAAACCACCACAGTAAAAACTGGAAATTCATCGGAGTGCTTGCTGTCGCATTCATGGCCTTGGCAACAGGCTTTCAGTTTACTCCATCAACCTTCATTTCGGATCTATTTTCTTCAACCGATCCGAATCGCTCGCTCGCTTGTCTGCAACAACTAGCATTGGCAACTTTGGTCTTTGTCTCAATGCGCGTTTTGGCTGTATTAACCTCAGCATTTACAAAGGGCAAGCTTAGCAAGGCAGAAGCTCGCGATGCTTACATCCTGCTTGTGAATCCCAACTTTTTCCTTTGGGCGGCTCTTTTCATCGGAGTTAGTGCAACTGCAAATCCAGAAGCCGTAAAATATGCAATTTTTTGGGCAGCCCTAGGCTTTTTCTGCATACCACTCATCGAACAGATATTGTTCATGAATTCATTTGGCAATGACATATTGAGAGAAACACTGCGTTCTTCGAGAGTGGCAACAGCAGATATCAAAAAGCTGTTCATGCAATTGGATACGGATGGAAGTAAGGCACTAGAACGAACTGAGATTATGGAGTTGTTAGGGCTAATCGAAGATATGACAACAGGCGAACGTAGCTCTGAAGAAGTCAGAAGCTACATCACTGATTATCTTTTTAATACTCTTGACTCCGATAAAAATGGCAGTGTTGATTTAGCGGAGTTAGAAGAGTACATATCAACGTATGGGTTAGTTGCTAACCTGAACGTTGCTCAAATCTAAACTTTGGATCAATAAGCATGACATTATATTCAAATTTGAAAAATGATGTCATGCTTATTTGTCCGACTGCTGTATACAGTAATGCAAGAATGATAGTTTTAGCTGGCTCCCTAACTGGCGAAAAATTGGAAAACAAAAAAAACCGAGGTTAATCTCACGATGGATACTCCGAGAAAAATTTTAGAGGAATTGCGACAAGTCTTTACCAAGATTGGTGGAAAAGACCAACAAATCGATCGCTCGGAGTTTAAGAAAGCTATGGGGCTGAAAGATGAATATTTTGCCGAGCGAATGTTTGCGATGTTTGATAACGATAAAAGTGGCGTTATCGACATAGAGGAATTTCTGAAAACAGTAGAGGAACTTGTCTTTGCAACTGAAGAGCAAAAACTGAAATTTGCTTATCAATTGCACGACATTAACGGGGATGGCTCCATCGAAAAAGACGAAGTTTCTCACTTGATTGCTGCTAGCTTGAAGGAAAATAATTTAACCTTTCCGCCGGAACAAGTTACCGGTCTGGTTGACATTTTGTTTTTAGAAGCTGATACCGATAAAAGTGGCGAAATTTCTTTTGAAGAGTTCAAAGGTTTAATCGGAAAGCATCCCGATCTGCTTGAGGCGATGGCAGTTAGCCCCGTTAGCTGGTTAAAACCTCGCCAGCCAGACGACGACGCCATAGCAGTTGCGCCCAAAGAGAAAAGGTCGCCAAAGGCGTACATCAAGCATTATATTCAAAACAACTGGGTCAAGATCGCTTTTTTGTCCCTCTATCTTATTGCCAATCTGGTTCTTTTCTTTGGGGCTGTCGATCGATATGCAAGTCTAGGCGCAAATGTGTACGTTCAAATTGCGCGGGGATGTGGCGCAGCGCTCAACTTCAACGGGGCATTGATCCTAATTCCCATGCTGCGGCATTTTATGACTTGGCTTCGCAAAACAAGGATCAACAACTATCTGCCGATAGATGAAGGCATCGAGTTTCACAAGCTCGTGGGTCAATTCATGTTTGCCTTTGCGATCGTCCATACGATCGCGCATTTCCTCAATTACACCACATTGCCGGTTCCCTTTGCCCAGAGTCTTTTTGCGACGAAGGCTGGCTTGTCAGGATTTTTATTACTGCTAGTTTTCGCAGTTATGTGGGTGACAGCGCAAGCTCCAATCCGCAAAGGCGGAAAATTTGCGCTTTTCTATACAGCTCATATGTTGTACGTCGTGTGGTTTGCCCTGGCGTTAGTTCACGGGCCAGTTTTTTGGCAGTGGGTGTTGTTACCTGTTGTGGGATTCGCGATCGAACTGGTTATTCGCCGGCAGAATACAAAAGAGCCTGCCTATGTAGTTAATGCCTCTTTACTCCCCTCCAAAGTTCTAGGTTTGGAAATTGCACGTCCGAAATCTTTCCACTATCAACCAGGGGACTACGTGTTTGTTAAATGTCCGAGTCTATCCAAATATGAATGGCATCCATTCACAATTAGTAGCGCCCCCGAAATGCAGGATGTCTTATCTGTACACATACGCTCTGCGGGCAGTTGGACTGGAAAATTATATCAACTTTTCCGAGAACAGCACGAGCAATGGATACGGTCAGGTAACTCTAAATACGAGCCTGGAGTGCTTGTCCATTTAGATGGGCCCTATGGGACACCAAGTACCCATATCTTTGAATCTAAGTACGCTATTCTCATCGGTGCGGGTATTGGCGTAACTCCATTTGCCTCTATTCTCAAAAGTATGCTGTACCGAAGCCAACACGGTTCTTCAGGAATGCGTTTGCAAAAGGTACATTTTTACTGGCTCAACCGAGAGCAAAAAGCGTTTGAATGGTTTGTTGAACTCTTATCCAGAATCGAAGCCCAAGACACTAACAACTTATTTGACATTAATTTGTATCTGACAGGTGCCCAGCAAAAGTCAGATATGAAATCCAGCACCCTATTTGTGGCAATGGATTTGATGCATTCCCAAACGCAGGTTGATTTGATTACAGGTTTAAAGAGCCGTACACAAACGGGTCGTCCAGACTGGGAGGAGATTTTTCAAGATATAGCGCAGCAACACGCGCCCAATAAAGTTGACGTATATTTCTGCGGCCCTCCTGGACTATCGGTACAATTGAGAAATCTCTGCCATAAATACGGGTTTGGCTATAGGAAAGAAAATTTCTAGCAAAACTTCTGGCAATTGATTTATGATATTCAGCGAGAGTCATAAGTTTAGGACTTACACAGAAACGGGGGTTATTTGACGTAAAATAGGCTTTCTGGCTATTTCTCTCCGTCGAGAAACCCGGTTGATTTGAACTTTTGCGTAATTCCTGAACTTGCTCTCCGTCATCTCCCAAAAAACCTTACTTGAATATCGAAAAACGAGGAAAATATCCAATGAAGTTAGACAAGTTTGTACTAGCACAAAATATGGCATTTCTAATAGCCATCCCACCAGAAAGTAATTTGGCTAAATTGTTCTCCTTTTGCTTGGCCACAAAGGTTAGAAAAAAGATGAGCGGAACAGAAATATTAAGGATCACCTGTGAGCTAATGGAAAACCCATCTAATTTGCCCTATTGGACTCAAGAGGTGATGGGACTCGATTTAGATTACAGCAGTGAAGAGTGGAAAGCTTTAGGAGAAATGGGCATAAACGATGCAGGAGAGTTTATGGCTATGGTGTCTCAAGAATTGGAAAATTTGACTTTGTAATATTTGGCCTTGGCGTCAGCAAAGAAACTCTCTTCCAACACTCTATTAAAAGCATTCATCAGAGCCGGATAGTTAAAAAACCCGGTCTTTAGACAAGGGAGCATCACCTTTCAAAAGAGAAACAAAAATATGTCTTTAAATGTTGAACTTTTAGAGCAAAGTTTTGAGAAAATCAAACCTCGTGCTGATGAATTTGCCACTACTTTCTACGATAACCTGTTTAAACTTTATCCAGAAGTGAAACCACTGTTTGCCAATACTGAGATGGAAAAGCAACAGAAAAAGCTGATAAATTCTCTGGTTTTGGTAGTAGAAAATCTTCGTTCTCCAGAGGCTTTAGGGCCAGTTCTAAACGCACTGGGAGGGAGACACGTGGGTTATGGAGCGATCGCCAATTCTTACCCGGCAGTTGGAGAAGCACTACTAATGACCTTTGAGGAGTATCTTCAGGAAGATTGGACTATTGAAGTCAAACAAGCATGGATCGATGCCTACGGAGCGATTACTGCTTTGATGTTAAAAGGCGCAGGTGTAGAAACTACACATGAAGAAGTTCCATTAGAAACAGAGATTATTCCCGATAAACAGGTAAGTATAGCAGCTAATCACCAACTAGAATCAGTTCCAGAAAAAGAGCCAGGGTTAGCCGTAGAGGTACTGGAAAGCAGTTTCGATAAAATCAAACCTCGTGCTGATGAATTTGCCGCTAGCTTCTACGAAAACCTCTTCATCGCTCACCCCGAATATAAACCGCTGTTTGCCAATATTGAGATAGAAAAGCAACAGAAAAAGCTCATAAATGCTTTGGTATTGGTAGTAGAAAATCTCCGCTCTCCAGCAGCTTTAGGGCCAGTTCTCAAGGCCTTGGGAGGCAGACACATCGGCTATGGGGTAATTCCCAAATATTATGGGCCAGTTGGAGACGCACTGCTGATGTCTTTTGAGCAGTATCTCCAAGAAGATTGGACTCCCGAAGTAAAGCGGGCGTGGACAAATGCCTACAGAACAATTACTGGTTTGATGTTAAAAGACTCAGGTGCAGATTCTTCACCAAATGTTGTCGCAGATGAAAAAGATGTCATCCACCATCAGCCACAAGAATCAAAGACACAATTACTGAACGAATCTAAGCCGATCGCGCCGCCAACCGAGGAACAGAAAAAGCCTTTAGTATCAATTCAGTTGGATGGTGAAATTATCCACAAAATGCTCTCGAAAATAACTGATAGTTATCGGCAATTTCAGGGTCAATCATTCCTGCAACGATTGGGTGAAGTTCTCAAAGGAATTTTAGAAAAATTCATTGATAATTTTTGGACACAACCCGCCTGGTTAGTTGCTAGTGTTTCAGCCGTTCTGTTCATCATAATTTATGTGGCGGCGGATGATAATTCTGTGCTTGGAAAAATTTTGCAGAGTGTTGATGCTCTTAGTGTGGTCGTTGCTTTAATTTTATTCATTAAAGAAGCACCCGATCGCAGAAAGCAATTTCATTACCAAGCTTGGAGTATAGTTGATGCAGCACACGGCGTAAAAGTTAGCTATGCCAGAATTCTGGCACTCCAAGATTTGAATGAGGATGGTGTTTCTCTTAGAGGTTTGGATGCTATTGGTGCGGAGTTAGTAGATATTAATCTTCCTCATGCCAATCTCAGTAAAGCCAATTTGATGGAAAGCGACTTGAGTAATGCTAATTTGACTTATGCCAATTTAGATAATGCTAATATCAGTCAGGTTAAACTTAGTGGTGCAAATTTAAGTCATGCAAAACTGAGTTTTGCTCGCTTGACTCAGGCTAATCTTAGTAGTGCGAATCTTAGTAATGCTAATTTAATTTGTGCAGAGTTGAGTAATGCGAACCTGAGTGGTGCAGATTTGAGAGATGCTAGTTTGAGTGGTGCCAACTTGAAGAGTGCCTACCTAACTGGTGCAAATCTCAAAGGTGCTAAAGTTAGCATTTCTGACCTGAGTGGTGCTTTGCTCGAAGGTGCTGTTATGCCTGATGGATCAAAGTATAAGTCTCTGGAAGATGGGGGCACAAACAAATAAATTGATCCCAGCTTGTTTTTGACCTTCAAGTCTGCTTTTCTACTCAAGGTGACGACACCGTGAGTAGAAAAGCTTTGGCTTACTGAAATGCGATCGAGACTAATATCGAGACTAATAGTGAGAGATTACTATTTAATTGTTTATACACAAAATAAATAAGGCAAAGAAGATCAGGAAAAATCCTATGCAATTATTTAAGCAGTTAAGTATCAAGACAAAACTCATAGTTATGTTGCTGGTAGTCAGCCTTTGCGCTATGCTCGCCAGCACCTATATATGCTCAAGCAGTGGGAAATCTATTCTGACCGAAAAAGTCTTCAACCAATTAACCAGCCTTCGGGCTGCCAAAACTTATCAAATCCAAGATTATTTTGAAAGCCTTTACCACCACAGCCAAACCCTAAGCGAAGACCTAACAGTCGTCGGCGCAATGCAGGAGTTCAAGACAGCCTACCGCCAACTTGAACAATCAACAGTACCAGCGGATTTTGACGCAAAAATTGATACCTTCTACCGGACAGAATTTTTAACTAAACTAACGCGAACTAACGAGGGTTCCCCCGTTCTGGCATCCTACACGCCAAAAACAACTGCTGCCCGTTACTTGCAGTACCACTACATCGCTGCCAACCCCAACCCCGTTGGCAAAAAACTTCTCCTTGACAATCCAGGCGACGCCAGTTCCTACAGCCGCGCTCATGCCCGCTACCACCCTATTTTTCGCAATATAGTGGAAAAATACGGTTACTACGATATGTTTTTGATCGATCCCGAAGGAACTGTTGTCTACACGGTTTTTAAAGAAGCTGACTTTACCACAAACTTCACCAACGGCCCCTACAACGAGAGTAACCTAGCATCCGCGATCGCCGCGGCACGACAAGCAAATGGAAAGGGCTATGTGAAAATAGTAGATTTCAAACCCTACAGCCCTTCCTACGGTTCGCCTGCGGCTTTTATCGCTACCCCAATCTTTAACGACTCCCAATTCATTGGTGTTTTGGCGTTCCAGCTTCCCGTTGACAAAATTAACAATGTGATGACTGGCAACAAAAATTGGAAAAAAAATGGTCTGGGCGATTCAGGAGAAACTTATCTGGTTGGGTCGGATTATTTAATGCGCTCTGCGTCTCGTTTCCAGATTGAAGACCCAGAAGGTCATGCAAAAACCCTACGCTCGATCGGCACTGATGAAAAGACTGTCAAGAAAATCAAAGAGTTCAATACTACAATCCTCCTACAGGAAGTGCAAACAAAAGCAGTGAAGGAAGCTTTTTTTGGGAAACAGGGCACGGAGGCGATCGACGATTATCGCAATATTCCGGTTTTGAGTTCTTATGCTCCTCTAGACATTGATGGATTGAAGTGGGCGATATTGGCGGAGATAGATGTTTCTGAAGCCTATGCCCCAATTCACTCGTTTGAAAAAACAGTTTTGATTGCGGCTACTTTAATCATCGCGCTAATCACGCTTGTTGCCATGTGGCTGAGTGCAATCTTTGTCAAACCCATCAATACTTTAATCGCTAGCGCCCGCAAGGTGGGGGCTGGGGAATTTGATGCGG
This sequence comes from Microcoleus sp. T3_B1, assembly GCF_036700445.1. NCBI lineage: Bacteria > Bacillati > Cyanobacteriota > Cyanophyceae > Oscillatoriales > Microcoleaceae > Microcoleus > Microcoleus sp. T3_B1. Next base: position 8,700 of record NZ_JAUBOX010000020.1, on the reverse strand, counting down.
TTGTCAAATCTGGTTCGCAAGATGAATTTGGAGACTTAGCTAAGTCATTTAACCAAACATCGGCAGCCTTCGCGCCGAAACTCAACTAATCGAACAGAAAAATCGCGAAAATGAAGCATTAGTCTTAAGTATATTTAGTCCCGCAATCGCCAAACGCCTCAAACAGGGCGATCGAGAAATTGCCGAGCAAATTTCTAATGTCTCGATCTTGTTTTCCGACCTCCACCAATTCACCAAACTGACTCAATCAATGTCGCCTCAAGAGGTTGTTCGCTTGCTGAATGAACTGGTAACAGGCTTTGATGAAATGACAGATAAATACGGTCTAGAGAAGATTAAAACTATTGGTGACGGTTACATGGCTGTATGCGGGCTTGGTATGCCGCGTCTGGATCATGACAAACGCACGCTAGATTTTGCTTTGGAAATGCTGTCGTTTGTCCGCCGATTTAGTTATGAAAAAGACTTGCATCTAGACCTGCGGATCGGCATCAATTCAGGAGATGTGGTTGCGGGCGTGATTGGCAAAAATAAATTGCTCTACGACGTTTGGGGCGATACTGTAAATACTGCCAATAGGTTGAAGTCGGCTTGTCCTCCAGGCTCGATCTTAGTTTCTCAAGACATCTGCGATCGCCTGACCGAACTATACGATTTTGAGCTGGTTGGTGAAATTCAAGAACCAGGAAAAGAACAGCTAGTCGCTTGGCAAATCAAAAATTATAAGCTGACCGCAAGCGTTCGAGAGGAAGCAGTTTATGAGTAATTTAAGCTTGTCAAACGACTGGCAGACCTGGGCGGTAATTGTCGGATTAGGCTTCCCACTCTTGGTGGTTTTACTAGGAGAGGTTATTTATCATCTACAAAGGCGCAATAGACCGCTGGCGACTACGCTGCGGGTTGTAAAAAACCTCGTCCTGCCCTTCTTAATGCTGATGGTTTTAATCAGGAATGTCGTGAGGCTTGACGTTGACGGGAATTTTGCAAAGCTCGTCGCAACGCTGTTTTGGATATCTGTTATCTACGCTTCTCTCTCGCTGTTTAATGTAATTTTGTTTGAAGAAGCTGAGGCAAATACATGGCGGGGACGGATGCCCAAACTGCTGATCGACCTTTCTAGGTTGTTTTTGGTGCTTGTGGGAAGCGCGATCGTACTGGCGGCGGTGTGGGGTGCAGATTTGGCTGGTCTTGCTACGGGATTGGGCGTTAGTTCGATCGTGATCGGTTTGGCGCTTCAGGACACACTAGGCAGCATCATGTCTGGCATTGCGCTGCTTCTGGAACGCCCCTTCAGTGTGGGTGATTGGTTGCGAATTGGAGATATCGAAGGGCAGGTAGTTGATATCAATTGGCGCTCTGTTCGCCTGCTAACTCTCCAGCGCCAGGTGGTTGTCGTTCCTCATCAGTTCATTGGAAAAGAAATAATTCATAATTACAGCCAACCAGAACGCATTTACAACCAACGTATCAATATTGGCTTTTCTTACGATAGCCCCCCTAACCTGGTGAAGCAGGTACTGCTAAGTACAGCTTTGGCTACACAGGGGATATTAGCCGAACCCGAACCTGAGAGCAAAACTACATCCTATGATGAGACTGCAATTATCTATGAGGTGGAGTTTTTTATCGAAAACTTTGAAGATATGGAGCAGATACTCGATCGATTTATGACACGAATCTGGTACGCAGCGCAGCGAAACAACCTGACGCTATATCGCTACCGATACTCCTATGCTGTGGAAGCTGCTGATAAGGCAGATAGCGCTTCCAGTAAGTTAGCCCAAAGCTTGCATTCAATTCCCGGATTTATGCCTTTAGCTAGAGAGGCAAAAAATTTGGATGACTTAACTAAGGGAACTATTTTACAGAAATTTGGTGCGGGTGAGAAAGTCATCCGGCAGGGCGAGCCTGGTAATGCTTTGTACATTATCATTGCGGGTCAGGCTAAGGTAACAGTCACGAACAAGTTGGGCATGGAGTTGGAGGTTATGACTATCTTGAGTGGTGAGTTTTTTGGCGAGATGGCGCTGTTTAGTGGGGAACCGAGTCCGGTATCGGTTGTCGCCGTTGACGATTTGCAAGTTCTTGTCGTCTACTCAGATGCTGTAAATACGATGATTGAACGTCAACCAAGCTTGGGCCGCGAGATAGGTCAAATTATCGAAGCGCGAAGCAAAGCGGTAAGTATGGCCGGGCAGGCAGATGTTTCGTCAAGAGCTGAGGTTGATTCTATATGAGGATTTTGAACTAAATTGATATCGAGTAACCAATTTAGTTCAAAACCAGTTAAATACGCAACAAATTACACTCAAAAATCAAAAATATCGATCGCCAAATGCCAGTTTTTCTGATGCAGCCGATCGCACATCTCCCGTTTCTCATCCGCCAAATATCGCTGAAATTCCGGTTTTTCCAGACCGCTGCGCCACATTACCAGAGCATCTTCCCCAGTGTCTTCGTAGTATCGCTTGCGCCGTCCAGCCTCTTTAAAACCAAACTTTTTGTACAGGGAAACTGCGGCTAAATTCGAGTCCCGCACTTCTAAAGTGGCCCGTTCTAATTGCCTGTCACAAGCCGATTTTAGCAAAGCCAAAAGCAGAGCTTGTCCCAAACCCTGACCTTGAAACTGAGGATGAATTGCCAGCATTATAATGTGAGCTTCTTCTAAAATCGCCCACAAACAACCGATACCAATGAGAGTTGGCGGAATCTGTAGGGGCGGTGCCCCCGTGTCCGCCCGAATCTGTAGGGGCGGTGCCCCCGTGCCCGCCCGAATCTGTAGGGGCGGTGCCCCCGTGCCCGCCGCCTCCCATGTCCAAACACCTAATAAATCGCTGTTAGGACTGTCTAACTCGCGCCTGTAGCCTTCGATCGCCCAAAGTCCGCCAAAACAAAGTCGATCGAGTTCGACAGCACTATTGAGGTCTTCTGCGACGAGATGTTTAATTTGTAGAAAACGCACAGCCGATTTTAAATTTTAGATTTGAGATTTTAGATTTGATCATTACTCACTGCAAGGATGCTCCAGTTCGATCGAGCCTCAGTCAGTCAGCCTGCTTGCGGAATGAATCTGGGGGCAACTGACCCAATTGCTTGCCGTCAATTGTACACTGGGAAAGACCGTAAGGATAGTTATTGCGCGATGGTATCAACTCAATCTTTCGGGGTGGAATCGGGACTTAAGTATCTGTCTGAGTCTCAACAAGCTCTGCAAACTCGATCGCCCAATCAACAACTGTTACCGCTGACAGCCAGTGTTAACAGCAGCGATCGGTTGGAAATCGGAGGCTGCGAGGTGACAGCTTTGGTGGAGCAATTTGGCTCGCCATTGTACATTTTAGACGAAGAAACGCTGCGGGCGGCTTGTACCCAGTACCGGGATGCTTTTAAGCGTTACTATCCGGGCGAATCTCAAGTGCTCTATGCTTCTAAAGCTTGGAGTTGTTTGGCAGTTTGCGCGATCGCAGCTTCCGAAGGTTTAGGGATAGATGTCGTATCCGCCGGAGAAATCTACACTGCACTGCAAGCCGGCGTGGGCCCCGACAAAATCTACTTCCACGGTAACAACAAGTCCCGCGAGGAACTGCAGCTAGCTGTCGAAAGCGGCTGCATTACCGTAGCGGACAATTGGCGGGATTTAGAGACTCTAGCAGAGTTGGGAGAATCCGGTGTCCGCAGCCTCACAGGTGGGCCGACACGAGTTATGGTGCGGTTTACTCCTGGAATTGAGTGTCACACCCACGAGTACATTCAGACGGGTCAAATCGACAGTAAATTTGGCTTTGATCCCAACTCGCTCGATCGAGTATTTACTTTCATCAGCCAACAATCGTCGTTATTTTGCGTGGGAGTGCACGCTCACATCGGCTCTCAGATTTTTGAACTGCAACCCCATGACGATTTAGCCGAAGTCATAATTCAGGCCTTGACAAAAGCACAGAGTTATGGTTTGCCAGCAACAGAAATTAATATTGGCGGCGGGTTGGGCATTCGCTATACTGAAGCGGACGATCCTCCCAGCATTGAAGATTGGGCTCGTACAATTTGCTCCGCAGTGGTAGCAGCTTGCGAGCGGCAGCAATTGCCCTTACCAAAATTGCTTTGCGAACCGGGTCGATCGCTCGTGGGTACAGCTTGCGTTACAGCTTACACCGTTGGCTCTCAAAAAGTCATTCCGGGAATGCGGACGTATTTAGCTGTAGATGGCGGGATGTCCGACAATCCGCGTCCTATTACCTATCAATCAGTTTATCGAGTCCTCGCAGCCGGTAAAATGTCTGCTGCCTTAACGGAAACAGTGACAATTGCTGGGAAACACTGCGAGTCAGGCGATGTTCTGATTAAAGATGCCAAATTGCCAGAGTGTCATGCCGGAGATGTCCTCGCGGTTACGGCCACAGGGGCATACAATTACAGCATGGCTTCTAACTACAACCGAGTACCCCGACCGGCAGCGGTTTTAGTGAGAAATGGGGAAGTTAACACGATTATACAGCGGGAAACTTACCAGGATTTGCTGAGGCTTGACCGCCTTCCTGAACGACTCGGAGCTCCAAAGTAAAAACTTAGAAGTTAAAAGTTAAAAGTTAAAAGAAAGACAATCCATGTTTACTTAGTGACGATTGCTTTTTCACTTTTAACTTTTGCCTTGTTCAGTCACGCGATTGGATTGACACTCCCCGGTCTAAAAACACGGGGATTTTCAGCATATTCCTTATAACAACTGTTCATGGTTCATGGGTTCGAGTGCATCACGGTTCGCGGTTCACAGGCGGTAGCGTTCGATGAACCATGAACAATCAACAATCTGGCTTTAACTTGCCCCTCGTTCAGTCCTTATTGATTCAAGGGATCGATATTGGACTGGTTTTTGCCCTTGCGTATTTGGTGCTCGTCATTGTTGGCGAGCGCAGAACGCTGTGGATGGTACGGGGATTTATCATTTTGATGCTGGCGGCGGCGGTGAGCAACTGGGCTGGATTGAGGCTGTTGCACGTTGCCCTCAACAGCTTGGTGACTGGTTCGGCTGTCGCAATGGCGGTAATATTGCAGTCGGAGTTTCGCCGATTTCTGGAACAATTGGGTCGGGGGGAATTTCGGCAATTGTTTGGACGCGATCGCCGACCAACTCCCGAACCGGACAGCGTAATAGATGAAATTGTGGAAGCAGTAAAAGAACTTTCGCAAAACCGCACGGGCGCTTTACTAATTATAGAAACAGATTCTCCGATCGACGATCGGGATTTTTCGGTGCCGGGATTAAAGCTAAATGCTGAAGTTTCTAAAGAATTGTTGCAGACGATCTTTCAGCCGCAAACTTTGCTGCACGACGGAGCTGTTTTGGTTCGAGGTTCGCGGATCGTGTCGGCGGGGGTAATTTTGCCTTTGTCCGATCGCACTGCGTCGCGGCAGTTGGGAACCCGCCACCGGGCGGCGATGGGGATTACGGAACGGGTGCAAGCTTGCGTGTGCGTGGTGGTGTCCGAGGAAACGGGTTCTATTTCTTTAGCCCAGATGGGACTTTTAAATCGACCTTTGACTAGCAACAAACTTAAGGAATTGCTGGAAGCAAAGCTGTTTCCGTCCGAGGGAGAAAGAGTTGTGGCTCCAATTCCGATCGGCAATCTCGGACGCCAGATAGGATTGAAGGGAGTGACGCTATTAAAACGGATACTGCGCCGTTAGTCGGGTAATCGGGAGAAACCATGAGTCAAGGAATTTGCTTGGAAAAGTTGCCGGAGGATCTGCAACAGGAACTACTGCCTAAGCACATAGCAGTGATTATGGACGGGAACGGGCGCTGGGCTCAGAAGAGGGGGTTGCCGCGGATTGCGGGGCACCGCCGAGGAGCTAGCACTCTGAAGGAACTGCTGCGCTGCTGCAAAGATTGGGGGATTCCAGCTTTAACGGCCTATGCTTTTTCGACGGAGAATTGGGGGCGGCCGGCCGGAGAGGTGGATTTTTTAATGAGTTTGTTTGAGGGTAAACTGCGGCAAGAATTGCGGGAGATGGTGGACGAGGACGTGCAAATTCAATTTATGGGGAATTTGCAGGCTTTGCCGAAGTCTTTGCAGGCCCAAATCGAGCGTTCTGTGACGGCCACTCAGCATAATCAGGGGATTTTGTTTACGGTGGCGACGAATTACGGGGGGCGTCAGGAGATTGTACAAGCTTGTCGGGCGATCGCCACTCAGGTGAAAGAGGGCAAGTTGCAGCCGGAGGAGATTGATGAGGTTTTATTTAAACGCTATTTGTATACTGCTGATGTTTGTGACCCGGATTTGCTGATCCGGACGAGCGGGGAAATGCGGTTGAGCAATTTTTTACTATGGCAAATGGCTTATTCGGAAATTTACATTACTGAGACGCTGTGGCCGGATTTTGATCGATCGGAGTTTCACCGCGCTTTGTCTGATTATCAGCAACGCAACCGCCGATTTGGCAAAGTCTAACGATTTGGGATTTGGGATTTGGGATTTTTTGGTTGATTTTTCAGTTTCCAAGTAGGTCATCTCCTACTCAACATAACGATTTTAGATTTTAGATTGGAGGACAAATCTAAAATCTAAAATCTAAAATCTAAAATCAAATTAGGGGCCGGAGAAAACGGCCGCTTCAATGTCCTGACGTGAGAGGGAGTATTTGAATGCTCGCTGAATGTCTTGGCCGTCGGCTCCAGCATCGATGTAGCGGACGGTGAGTTGGTCGATATCAAGGGAGAGTTCTGCTTTCCAGGTAGGTCGATCGATCTGCCAGCAGTGGAGTTCTCGCCGATCTTGCTGGCAGCCGCGGCTTTTTAGCCACTGCTCGATTTCCGGGAGTGGGTGGTTGTACAAAGGAGTGTCGGCGGAAGGAAGAGTCATGGGATTTTAGATTTTAGATTTTAGATTTTAGATTTGGGATTTGGGATTTGGGATTTTAGATTGGAGATTTGGGATTTGAGGGTTTAATTGCCGCGAATTAAGCCGATCGCGATCGCCAGTACCAAACATCCGATTAAGCTAGCTCCCATGATAAACAGAGCGAACATTTCTCCGGGGGAAAGAGGTCGATCCGTGGGATCTAGGTAAGCGGAGTTGGAAGTTTTTTTGCCCGATCCCGAAACCGGAGTATTGAAGCCTGGGGGTGGCCCAATCACGTTCAGGCGAGAATAGCCTATTTTGAGGTCGTAGGCGAGGCGACGTTCTGGGTTGCTGAGGGTGGCGTAGGCGTTGTTGATCTGCTGAAATTTGGCGGTGGCGACTGCGGGTGGCAGCTCGGTGGTATCGGGATGGTAGAGTTTGCTCAGTTCCCGGTACGATCGCCGAATTTCGATCGCTGAGGCTGAAGGATGCAGCCCTAACAAGCCGTAGTAACTAGAACCCAAGGGGGTTTTGCCGGGTATTTTCTGACTTTCGCTGTTTGCCGTTCCCTCGTTAGGAGTCACCTCAGCGCCTCTGGGCTTGTTGTTTATAATTTTTGATTATTTTAGAGCAGATTTGAGGGTAGCGCCACTATCTGCGATGTCGAGGGGTTGAGGGTGGGCGTAAGGCGACGGCAAGTAACATCAAACTCAGCACCAAGATATTCATGCCGTCGGCTTCATCGATTTGTTATGGGACTTGACGAAGTGTTTGAGATATCTGATATCAATTCCGGTTATATCGGAATGATTAAACCACAGAGGGCACAGAGGACACAGAGAAAGAGAAGAGAGAGATAATAATTCCGATGTCAACGGATTTGATATGACTCACCGATGGATCGGATAAGCCGATTTCGCCAGAACCTTTTCTCGACACTGCGGATATTTTCTTCATATCTGAGTTGATCCAAGTAAAGCAGCAAATACTTCAATTCATCATCCGTCTCCTCCCCCTCAAAGGGGTTTACTCGCACCAGATTGCCATAGCTGCGCTCCCACTTTTGAGGTGTATCATCCACTGCAATGATTGACTCTAGACGATACCCTTTGCGCTTGACCTTTTTGAGATTTTTGCGATTGTAATATTCCAACCATTCCATATCGTAAGCAACTGTGCAGCGATCGCTTGCCCACACAAACGATAAAGTTTTAGGATTTTCAAAGAGGGCTGAGACAATTGCGCTCGCATAAGACGGCGAAGAAGATGTCCAAACTGCCACATCAAACCAGTCCAGGCAATTTTTCAAAAAGACATCTAGAAACGGTCGTTTGTAAATGTGATATGGCTCCACTAAAAAATCAGCTTGCCGAGGGAGAGATGCTTCGGCAGCATAAATTAAAGTTTCATCAAGATCGAGGATCAATAGTTTTTTTCTATAATCCATAATCAAAAATCGTTGATCACTATGTCGAGCTCCACTCCTATACCCAATTACTTTAAACTATGAATCGCCCGATCGCAAATTCTGCACATCCTCAACGCTAAGCCCCGTAACTTGGGCGATCGTGGCATTATCTAGCTGTGAGAGTAATTGTCGAGCGATCGCGATCGCCTTTTCTCGCATTCCTTCTTCTCGTCCTTGTTCTATGCCTTGTTCTATGCCTTGTTCTATGCCTTGTTCTATTCCTTCCTGAACAGCCTTAAGAATTGCTCCTTGTTGGTCATAAATAAACTGTTCTCTTCTGTCCAAATCTTCCACTTCCTCTCTGCTCAAGCTGGCTTGATTCGCAATATTAAAAGCTTCATGTATTTCTGGTATGCTATCCATTGTTTCTGGAACCGATGTCAGACTTCT
>NZ_JAUBOX010000156.1:0-7052 GCF_036700445.1 Microcoleus sp. T3_B1 | reverse complement strand
ACCTCTTTGAACACAACTTGATATTTTTTATTATATCATATTAGTTGTTTGTGTAATTAATTTTGTTTGACTACTTAAGCCAACCGCGCATGCGATCAGGATCGGTTGGCGATTTTTGAGGATCTTAGCGCGAAGTATGTCGCGAGGCTGGTCAACCAACTTGGAAATAGCCGGAAACATCACCTTGCCACTGAGGGCTAAAGTGATAGAGCGCGGTATGTCAGCAAGCGTAAGAGCAACGCCGTAAACGCCCAACACATCCAATGTCAGTAATTTTCCCAGAATCAGCCGATCGGCTTGCTCTGCAAAAAATGTTAAAGCCGTTGAAACAAATATCAACTTTCCAAAAGAAAGAATTTCTGTGAACTACCTCTTGATTCCATATCAAGCGGTTAGGCGAACCAGAATTCCAATAGTGGCTCCAGACCAATTGCAGAATTTGTGACGCAAAGGATCCCATCAATATGGCCCAGATGGTCGGACTGAACCACGCCCAAACAATCATTACCACAATCCCGATCGACTGTCCCGACAACTCAAAAATTGCTAGCTGACGAAAAGCCATATTCCGGTTGAGCGTGAACACCGAAGTTGAATTGAACCCGGAGATCACCGTCCCCAAACCCACCACAGGGATTAACCAGGGGAACTGAGGCTGTTGGTATAACTGGGCAATTGGCCAGGCCAGCAAAAGCGTACAGAACCAAAGAATCACGCCGCGACAGACCTGCAAAGTCCAGGCAGTGTTCGAGAAAATCTGGCTCTTCCGCGCGCTTGTTCTGGATGACGCTAGTACCGATACCAAGGTCTGAGAACAGGTGCACAGCCGTGATGAATACGTAGACGAGACTCATAAGACCAAACATTTCCGGTACTAGCAGGCGAGTCAGGATCAGGTTACTGCCTAACCGCAGCACCTGACTGATCCCATAGCTAGCAATCGTCCACACTGCCCCCCGGACAGCAAGCTGTTTAACTGATGACATAATAAATTTGGCGTAAGGGAAACCGAAAGAGCAGACTTTTGAGCGAGGTTTTGGTATCAGTTGCTTTTAGCAGCTCACCTGCTGACACAAAAAACGCAGGCCTATCTATTGTTGAGCCATTGATGGTGAGACTTCTCGATTTTAGACCTCAACAGTGCTGCTAATTAGCTGATGTGTGCAACGATCAGCACAATGCTGGTCTGCAACTCGCCGTACCCTAAATCTGTGGATCTTAGATAACATAGTTACAGTGTTACAGTCTATTTAACAAAGACATCATAAACTTTATGTTAGGGAACACAGTGGAATTTATCTGAAAGTTGCACAACGGCTAACTACCTGATTAATAATTACTCATTACCAATGTCACACCCTCTCTACGTCGCCTTTATTTGGCACCAGCACCAGCCTTTGTATAAATCGAGGGCATCTACGGTCGGATCAGACACCAGTTCCAGATCAAACTCGCCCGTATTGCAGTCCAGAAACTTTGACCTCCAAGGTCACTATCGACTGCCTTGGGTGCGCTTGCACGGAGTCAAAGACTACTTGGATTTAGTGCTCCTCCTGGCAAAATATCCTAAACTGCATCAAACCGTAAACCTGGTTCCCTCCTTGATTTTGCAGATAGAAGACTGCATAGCAGACCGAGCATTAGACCCTTACTTGGCGGTAACTCTGAAGCCAGCAGAAACTTTAAATATCGAAGAACAAGAGTTCATTTTAGAACACTTCTTTGACGCCAATTACCACACCCTGATTCAGCCACACCCCCGCTACGCTCAACTCTACACTCAGCGGCAGGAAAAAGGCATTCAGTGGTGTTTGGAAAACTGGAAATTGCAGGATTTTAGCGACTTGCTGGCTTGGCACAATTTAGCTTGGATTGACCCGCTGTTTTGGGACGACGCCGATATTGCAGGGTGGCTGAAACAAGGACAAAATTTTAGTTTGGTAGACAGAAAAAACATCTACTCAAAACAAAAAGAAATCCTCGCTCGCATCATTCCCCAGCACCGTAAAATGCAAGCTGAGGGACAGTTGGAAGTCTCCACAACCCCCTACACGCACCCGATTTTACCGCTGCTTGCCGACACTAATGGCGGCCGCATAGCTATTCCAAACATGACGCTGCCACAACACCGGTTTCAGTGGGAAGAAGATATTCCCCGACACCTGAGAAAATCCTGGGAAATGTATCAAGACCGGTTTGATTGCCAACCGCGCGGTTTGTGGCCGTCGGAACAAGCAGTCAGCCCGGAAATTTTGCCCTACATTGCCAAACAAGGCTTTAAATGGATAGTCTCGGACGAAGCAGTATTGGGGTGGACAATTAAACACTTTTTCAACCGCGACGCGACAGGGAATGTCTACGAACCAGAATTGTTATATCGCCCTTACCGTTTAGAAACTCCTGACGGCGATTTAGCCATAGTATTTAGAGACCACAGATTGTCCGACTTGATCGGGTTTACCTACGGTTCGATGGAACCGGAAAAAGCAGCATCAGATTTAGTGGGACACTTAGAAGCGATCGGCAGAACTCTCAAAAACCGACAGTCCGAGGGCCAAACAGCTTTAGAAAATCCCTGGTTAGTTACGATCGCCCTAGACGGCGAAAATTGCTGGGAATTCTATCCCCAAGACGGCAAACCGTTCTTAGAATCCCTCTATCAAACTCTCAGCGATAATCCAGATATCAAATTAGTCACAGTCTCAGAATTTCTCGACCAATTCCCAGCAACCGAAACAATTCCCGCAGCCCAACTGCACACTGGTTCCTGGGTGGACGGTTCCCTCACAACTTGGATCGGCGATCCTGCGAAAAATCGCGCTTGGGACTTGTTAGGGCCCGCTAGACAAATGCTGGCAAACCATCCAGAAGCCACAGAAGAAAGCAACCCAGAAGCTTGGGAAGCGCTTTATGCGGCCGAAGGTTCCGACTGGTTCTGGTGGTTTGGCGAAGGCCACACGTCGAACCAAGATGCCATGTTCGACCAGCTATTTCGCGAACACGTAGCGGCGATTTACGACGCTCTTGGCGAGCCCGTACCCCCGGAAGTGCGACGGCAAGTAGAGGTACACGAGGTTCAAGGCGACCACCAGCCGCTGAGCTTTATTCACCCGGTGATTGACGGTATCGGCAACGAACAGGATTGGGACAAAGCCGGTCGCATTGAAGTTGGGGGAGCAAGGGGTACGATGCACCGGAGTTCGGCAATTCAGCGGCTTTGGTACGGGGTTGACCACTTGAATTTTTACATTCGCGCCGACTTCAAGGTAGGGGTGCGGCCGGGAATTGATTGCCCTCCAGAGTTAAATTTGTTCTGGTTTTATCCCGATCGCACGATGAAAAACAGTCTGATTCCGCTGTCGGGTTTGCCCGACGAAGCACCGCTAAACTACCGATTCCACCATCAGTTAGAGATTAATTTGCTGACGAAATCGATTGCGTTTCACGAAGCAGGAGAGGGCGATGAGTGGCAGCCCCGCCTCAGCCGGGCCCAAGTGGGATTGGATAAATGTTTGGAGGTAGCAGTGCCCTGGGCGGATTTGCAGATTATGCCCGACTGGCAGATGAGGCTGATTGCAGTTTTATCGGAAGGGCAGCGTTACTCTACCTGTATGCCGGAAGATGCTTTTATTCCGATCGGAATGCCGTAAAAAGTCATTAGTCATTAGTCATTAGTCATTAGGCTGTAGGGGCGGGTTGCGGGTTTTACCAGCTTTCATAGAACGGTTAACCCAAATACATATAAACCCGCCCTCTGAATTAGTCAACAGTCCTTAGTCATTAGTCATTAGTCATTGGGCTGTAGGGGCGGGTTTTACCAGCTTTCATAGAACGGTTAACCCAAATACATATAAACCCGCCCCCTGAATTAGTCATTAGTCATTAGTCAACAGTCATTTTTTGAACCAACAAAAAATTAAATAATTATCCAATTTTATTAAATTGGGGCTTCTACTCTGGCTACCTAATGCCTTGATAATTTCGCTCGCGTCCGGTCGATCGAGGGCTAGAAAATTTGTTCGTCGTGAGGGCTTCATCCTTCATAAAAAAGAGGACTAAATTCCTGAATACCAAACATACAATGGTTAATTTACCGGAGATCATATCATTAGTCATGGGGAAATAAAAAAACTAATGAGCCGCATTTTACTATTGGTCGATCGCCACCAACAACTTAATTTGCCGATCGCCCACCTCAACACCGAGCATGAGGTGATCGTACTCGATCGCGCTTTAAATCCCAACTCCGAATTTCCCATTCCCCCAATCGCTTTTGACTTGTGCATTCTCGACGAGGCAAATTTCGATCGCATCGGGCCGCTGGTAGAATCATTAAAAACTGCCGCCGAGCCGATATTTTTACCGTTCTTGCTTGTTAGTCAATCCCAAACGCCTGCTCTTTCTGAGCAGCCATTGTCGCAGCAGGCAAAACAACTCGAAGGCAGAATAGACGATTGGATAGTAACTCCCGCCGAACCCGCCCAACTGCACTTGCGGGTAGAGAATTTGTTGGCGCGCAGGCGGCAGTCGCTAGAACTCCACAGACTTCAGGAAATAATTAAAGAACAGACTTTTACAGAAAGTTTGTTAAAGGACTCGCTGCAAACGGCAAACGAAAACCTGCAACGGGAAATCGCCAAGCGGGCCGAGGTAGAAGCTGCAGCGCGAGAAAACTCCTATCTCGACTCGCTGATGAATGCCATGCCAGATATTGTCTGCTTCAAAGATGGCGAGGGCAGGTGGCAGGAGGCAAATCAAGCGATATTGGAAGTGTTCGAGCTAGAAAAAATAGACTACCGCGGCCTTAAAGATTTTCAGCTAGGAGAACTCAGCATTTTTTACCGCGAGGCGCTACAGGCGTGCGAGGTCAGCGATCGAGAAGCGTGGGCAAAAGGTAAGCTTTCTAGGGGGGAAGAAATGATTCCCCGATCGGACGGTACTGTGAAAATCTACGACGTGATTAAAGTACCCGTATTTCACCCCGACGGCAGACGCAAAAGTATCGTGATTTTGGGCCGCGACATCACGGAATACAAGCAAACTAGAGACGAACTCGTGCGCTTGGCGTCGATTGTCGAGTCTTCCGACGACGGCATCGTCGGCAAAACTCTCACGGGGACAATTCAGAGCTGGAACGCAGGAGCAGAGAAGATTTACGGCTACTGTGCGGCGGAAATCAAGGGGCAGTCGATCGAGATTTTAGCCATACCCGAACGCCCCAAGGAAATGCCTCAAATATTGGAAAATATTAGGGCTGGAGCCACCATCGACCATTACGAAACCGTGCACTTGCGGAAAGATGGCCAACAGATAGATGTGTCCCTGACGATTTCTCCGATTAAAGACGCGACTGGAGCGGTAACGGGCGTTTCGACAATCTCTCGCGACATCAGCGACAGCAAGCGAGTCGAAAAAGCCTTTGAACAACTCCGCCACCAAACAGAAATGATTTTGTTCTCCGCAGGAGAAGGAATTTGCGGGTTGAACAAACAGGGAAAAGTAACTTTTGTCAATCCTGCGGCTGTGAGAATGGCTGGGTGCGAATCGAAGCAATTGATCGATCGACCACTCTATGAAAGCTTACACCGTTCACAGCAAGAATGCTCGAGGGCGATCAAGCAACTGTCACCTGCAACAGACATCAATTCAGGCTCTGAACTTGTCCCACACTGCGCCGCACCGCAGGCGGGCAAACTGCTGCCGAAGCGGGTAAGTTCTCAAATTTTAGCCACCTTGGAAGACGGAGAGGCGCGGCGCGTCACCGATGAGATTTTTTGGCGGCGAGACGGCAGCAGTTTTCCGGTTGAGTACGTTGTCGCTCCGATGCGAGAACAAGGCGAAATTATTGGAGCTGTGGTGACTTTTAAAGATATCACGGAGCGGCTTGCCGTCGAGCGCATGAAAGATGAATTCATCTCTGTTGTCAGCCACGAACTGCGGACGCCGATGACCTCGATTCACGGCGCCCTCGGCCTCCTCAACAGCGGCCTGCTGGACGCTTACCCCCAGAAAGCTAAGCGGATGCTGGAGATTGCTGTCACTAACACTGACCGTTTGGTGCGCTTGGTCAACGACATCCTAGATTTAGAGCGGATGGAGTCGAGTTACAGCACTGCCATCAAACAAACTTGCAATGTGGCTGACCTGATGTTGCAGGCGGCTGACGAGATGCAGGGAATGGCTCAGCAGGCGGGAGTTACTCTGTCGGTGAAGCCTGTGGCGGCGCAATTGCAAGCTGTTCCCGATCGGCTAATTCAAGCCTTGACAAATTTACTCAGTAATGCTATAAAATTTTCTCCCTCCGGCGCTACGGTTTGGCTGAGCGGGGAGTTGACCCACAATCCCGATTTGGCAGAAAAAGCAGCGCCCAAGTCGGTGTCGTCTCCGTCTTTGTTGTCTCCTGAGCCTGCAGCCGCGCCTCCGCATTTGCCAGTTCCGAGTTCGTGGTACATCGTGATTGCTGTGAAAGACCAAGGGCGGGGTATTCCGTCAGACAAACTGGAGATGGTCTTTGAACGCTTTCAACAAGTTGATGCTTCTGATTCTCGCCAGAAGGGAGGTACTGGTTTGGGGCTGGCTATTTGTCGCAGTATCGTGCAGCAGCACGGGGGGCGGATGTGGGTGGAGAGCGTTGTGGGGGAGGGGAGCACTTTTTTCTTAAGTCTGCCACTTCTGAGGGAGGGGCTGGCAAATGAAAGTTAATTTCTACCCAGGTGTACCCAAAGTTACTGATTTTGTGCAGATTGTTCGATCGAGTCATCGACAAACAATCTCAGCCTTTTCTCCTGTTTGGGGACTGCGGGCAAAAAGCACAATTTGAGGTCGAAAAGCGGCTTTTTTTGGGTGGGATATTTTACAGCAACCGCGCCAGACGGTTAGGATGTTCTTAGTTGAAACCCTGGCGGTCGATTACAACTTCGGTCTTCCTTGTTCCTTCTTCCTTCAACATCTGCTATACAGTTTTGAAAATTTACTTTGACATACTCCCGGGCCTTCAGGCGAGGGGATTCTAAGCTCAAACAGCAATTGCAGGCATAGCCTGTCTAACATCA
>NZ_JAUBOX010000155.1:0-7075 GCF_036700445.1 Microcoleus sp. T3_B1 | reverse complement strand
CCCACACCTCCTACTCCCACACCTCCAACCCCAACACCTCCTACTCCAACACCTCCTACTCCAACACCTCCTACTCCCACACCTCCTACTCCCACACCTCCTACCCCTACACCTCCTACTCCCACACCTCCAACCCCTACACCTCCTACTCCCACACCTCCAACCCCTCCAACACCTCCTACACCAACCCCAACACCAGCCCCAACACCTGCTGGAATTACCGTTAATCCTGTAAGTGGATTAATCACGACAGAATCAGGGGGAACAGCAACATTTGATGTCACACTCAACAGCCCACCTACTGCTGATGTCAAAATAGATTTAGGAAGTTCCAATACAGCAGAAGGAATAGTTTCACCTGTATCGCTGACATTCAATTCTGGTAACTGGAATTCAACGCAGACAGTAACAGTGACAGGTGTTAACGACAACATTGTTGACGGCAATAAAGCTTACACAATTGTTACTGCCCCTGCTGTTAGTCCGGATAGCAAATACTCCGGGTTAAATGCAGCCGATGTCGCTGTTACCAACAATTCCCCAGCAACAGACTTAGCTGGAAACACTCCAAGTACATCCCTCAAAATCAATGCAACTTCTAATCTCAGAAACTATACTGATGCAGTGAGTAGTAATTATCCAGATTACTACAAATTCACTTTAGGAGCTAACAATGACTTCAATTTATCAGTCGATGGCGTGAATGAAGATGTTAAGCTTGAATTGCTGGACAGCAATCAAAATGTCATTACAACAGCCCAAAACTCCGGCACTACTTCAAAGTCAATAAACCGGATTTTGGAACACGGCACTTACAGCATTCGAGTTTCTTCAGTTAATAGTGCGGAGACTCCATACACTTTAAACTTGTCTGCTTTGCCTCGCCTTGCCGGTATCACAACCACAGGATATGAAGGCCCTGCCTCCACAGCTACAACTTCGCAGCCCACTTCAACGACTGGAACTACTGGAAATTCTTCGGGCAACATCAATAACAACTTCCTCGCCAATAATGTCCTCGCCACACCGCGTTTTACTCCGATTAGTGGCATCAACAATCTTGTCAGAAGCGTCCAGACTAATATATTCAGTTCGCCGAGCGCTAATAGCTTCTCGGACGCATCATATTCCTATGGTTTTGACGGCGGAAACGACCCAAAGGGTCGGTTGGTCTCTGCCAGTGTATCCAATGCACAAATAAATCTCGACAAATTCCGCGCCACACCCGGTTTTTCCGGTATCGACGGCCGCGGTTTCTCTGTAGCGATATTAGATAGTGGCATCGACTTAAACCACCCATTCTTTGGCCCTGACAGCGACTCAAACGGCATTAGCGATCGCATCGTTTATAACTACGATTTTGCCGATGGCGACGCGGATGCTAGCGACCAAGACGGACACGGATCGAACATTGCCAGCATTATTGCCTCCCAAGACCCAACCTATACCGGGATGGCACCAGGGGCTAAGATTATCGACCTCAAAATCAGAAAGGATACTATACCTGCTGGTAGTTCAGACGAAATTAATAAGTTTCCGTATGTTGAACAAGCCTTGCAGTGGGTATTGCAAAATGCAGATGCTTACAACATTGCCAGCGTTAATATGGCATTCGGCAGCGGTGAAAGTTTTACCAGTCCTACTTCACTCTACGGTATAGGAGATGAACTGGCAGCATTGGCCGCGAAGAATATAATTGTTGCCTCTTCATCCGGCAACCGTTACTTCCATTACCAGAATCCTCCAGGTGTAAACTACCCTTCAGCCGATCCGAATTCGCTATCGGTTAGCGCGGTATACAATTCGGATATAGGTAGTTCCTCTTTGGGAAATTATTTTGCAAATAAGGATAATAGCACTAATAATTTAGTAACTGCTAATACCACTGCTGCCGATCGCATTGCTCCATTTTCTCAGCGTAATGGGACATTAACCACAATTTTTGCTCCGGGGGCACCTATCACCGGGGCTGACAAAGATGGCGGTTTAAGCACCTATCACGGTAGCAGTCAAGCTACAGCCCACATTGGTGGTATCGCAGTATTAGCCCAACAGTTAGCACAGCAAAAATTTGGCCGCCGACTAACACCAACCGAGTTCGCCGACCTTTTGAAATCAACCGGTGTCACTATCAATGACGGCGACGACGAAGACGATAACGTTACCCGTACTGGTTTTAATTACAAGCGCGTTGATGTGCTGGCTTTGGGTCAAGGTATTGTTGGCAATCACCCGCCACTGTTAAACTACGGCCCGAATACAACTCCGTGGCATTTCCAGAACTTGCGAGTCAGCTATGGAAGGAACTTCAAATACACCTTTCCGACAAACACTTTCACAGATCCCGATCCGGGAGATAGCCTCACCTACTCAGCCACTTTAAAAAACGGTGAAGCTTTACCGTATTGGCTGACTTTCAACCAGAATACCCGCACCTTCCAAGGAACAATTCCAGGGCCCCGAAATTTGGAAATTAAATTAACAGCAACGGACACATGGGGTGCAACTGCAAGTGATGTCATTTTAATGAAACTATCCAAGTATGGTGCTGTCATTGACGGTTATATCTCCGGTGCGACTCTCTTCTTAGATGCCAACAAAAACGGTGTCCTCGATGCCGGAGAGCCATCAACTACTACTGACTCCAACGGTGAATACGATCTTGATATTCCCTTCGAGACTTTCGACAAAAATCAAAATGGGGAAATTGATTCATCAGAAGGTAATTTAGTTGCTTTTGGAGGCACTGACACCGCCACCGGCTTACCCCTAGAAACACCAGTCACCGCACCACCGGATTCTACTGTTGTCACCCTCTTAACCAGCTTAGTCGCTGACTTAATCGACAAAGGAGTTGCACCGGAAACAGCGCAATCTCTTGTCAAATCTTCTCTGGCGATTCCCGCTGATGTTGACATCACCGATTTCGACCCCATCGGCGCCACCAACAACAACGAACCGGGCGGCGTCCAAGTCTTAGCAGCAATGGTGAAAGTCCAAAACTTCATCACTCAAACTAGCGCTTTGATTGACGGTGCTTCCAGTGCAGCTACTAACGAAATTGTCAAAGCTGTTGTCAGTTCAATTACGAGTCAAATTCAATCCGGCACTGTTTTAAACCTCAGCAACGCACTCGCTTTAGAACCAATCATTCAGCAAAGTGCCGCGAAAATTCAGCAGATTGACCCCAGTTTCAACAGTCAAAAAGTTACCTCAATTACCTCGCAAGCTGCGACTGTAATGGCAACAGCCAATCAGCGCATTGATTCTGCTGTCTCCAACCCAACAGGAACATCAATTCCTGAATCACTTGCCCGCGTCCAACAAGTAGCTTTGGGCCCAACTACTCAAGACTTCAAAGAAGTTGGTGCGGGAACTAAGACAATTTCCCAGGTAGTTACTGAGAATACTGGTGCTGCTTTAGATACCAAAATTCAAGCTGTGATATTACCTGCTGGGATTGCAACTCCTGTTGTCACCGGCGACGCAGATTTGGGCAGCAATTCCCCCGATCGAATTCTCGGTACAAATGGCGATGATACCCTGACTGGCGACAGTCCAAATAATGTTTTGCTGGGTCTGAGGGGTAATGATTCCCTCGATGGTGCGGTGGGGAATGACACTCTTTTCGGCGGCAAAGGTAACGATACTTTACTCGGCAGTAGCGGTGATGATGTCTTGTTTGGCAATCGCGGTGACGATTTGCTGAATGGCGGTTTGGGAAGTGATAGTTTGACGGGAGGGAATGGGGTAGATAAATTCTTGCTATCTACCAATTCCGGTACTGATACTATTACTGACTTTGAAGTTGGTAAAGACTTGTTAGTTTTGGGTAATGGTCTGACTTTCTCGCAATTGTCAATTACTCAAGAAAACAGTTCAACATTCATCCGCTTGTCCGCAACCGGAGAGATTTTAGCATCTCTGAATGGTGTGACGGCAAGTGCGATCGGTGTCGCAAATTTTGGCTCAATCTAATAGCAATAGGACTGATATGATGTCCGGTTAATCGACCATAATTCCTGTAGGGGCGGGTTCGCGGATATCTTTAAGAGAAACGAGAGATTCTGTAAACCCGCCCCGATATTCGACAGTACGATCGCGGCCGGGGCGGGTTTTTGAAATTGTCTATTAGCAGATATTGTTGGTGAACCCGCCCCTACCATCGACCTGATAATCGACCGCATTGGGTATAAGTCCCGATCGAGTAGTAGTGTATCCACCCATGAGGTTTTTGATATGAACAACGAAGATTCACAACCAATGTTTTTTCCTGTTTCTCGTTTCAAGTTGTTCGTGATGTCCCTAGTAACCTTGGGCCTCTATCAAATTTTTTGGTTTTACAAAAACTGGCAGCTATTCAAAGCCGCAACAGGAGACGACATTAGCCCATTTTGGAGAGCTGTTTTCAACGGTATTTTTTGTTATTCATTGATTACGAAAATTAGAAATAGGGCTAAATTGCGCGGTATTGATGCCAACTTTAGTCCATTCTTGCTGACTCTTGCTTGGTTTGGGCTTGCGCTGTGTGCCCGACTGCCAGACCCATACTGGCTAGTTAGTTTTTTATCTGTAATAGTTTTGCTTCCTGTTCAAGAGATTGTGAATGAACTGAACAGTTTAGCAGCCCCAAACCACAATCCTAACGATAGATTTTCGGTATGGAATATAGTAACTATCGCTGTGGGAGGCAGCCTGTTTGTACTTGCGATCGTCGGGACACTGATGCCAGCAACTTAGGTGCGATTTGCATCAGTTTCACAACTCGAAACATCAAAGATTACTGTTGTTAACTAATCGGTAAATTAATCATGTCTACTTTCAGTTCCGCAACCAACTTTCCTGTCGGCACAAATCCCCAATCCCTGACTGCCGAAAACTTTAATAACGACAATATCTCAGACTTAGCGATCGGCGGAACGGCTGTTTCCATGTTAATAGGGAACAGTCAAGGAGGATTTGACACTCCTGCCAACGTGAATCAATCGTCTAGTTACACTCCAATCGTAGCGGGTATTTTTAACAATGATAATTTTCTTGACCTAGCCCTAACTAGCTGGTCTGGTGGAGAATTTCCTAATGGTTACGTTTACATTTTACCAGGAACAGGTCAAGGTACTTTTGGCAATTCCATTTCCTTTAGTGCCGGGGAAAATCGACTCAGTGCGATCGGTGTAGGCGATTTTAACGCAGACAACTTATCAGACATAGTTGTAGCAGATGTTAACGGCCGCGTTGTCATCGGATTAAAAAACGCTCAAGGTAACTTTTTTACTCCTGAATATACATCTCAGGTGGGGACAAATCCAACGGCGATCGCAGCGAGAGACTTTAACGGCGATGGCAGCCTCGATCTTGCCATCACTAGCAGTGCTTCTAACAACGTTTCCATCCTACTCAACACGGGAGGCGCTGGTGCAGACAGATTTTCAATCCCGGTAAATTATGCAGTTGGCACTAATCCAACATCCATTGCAGCAGAAGACTTTAACGGTGACAACATCCTCGATCTTGCCATCACCAACAGCGTTTCTAACAACATTTCCATCCTACTTGGCACCGGTCAAGGTGCCTTTGCCAATGCCACCAACTACGCAGCGGGAGGCGATAGTCCGACCTCGATCGCAGTTGCCGACTTAAACGCCGACAGCAAACTCGATATCGCCGTTGCTAACAATCAATCAAACAACGTTTCTATCCTAGTTGGAACCGGTCAAGGCACCTTTAATAACCCCATTAATTATGCTGTCGGGACAAACCCAAAAGCGATCGCCATCAAAGATTTTAACGCCGACAACAAACCCGATCTCGCCACCGCCAATAGCGGTTCTAACGATGTCTCCATCCTGCTGAATACCACCGTTGAGGTCAATTTCGGCGCAGCCACTTACAGCGGCACAGAAGGAACAACAGATACCATCGTTAATGTCCCAGTCACCATCAGCGGCGGCACTCCCTTCAGCGATCTAGTTGTACCAATTGTTATCGACCCCAGCAGTACAGCTACCCAAGATTCAGACTACACTTTTTCACCTGCCACTCTCACATTCCCCGCAGGTACTAACACCCTCACTCAGAATGTTGCTGTCACTGTCAAAGCTGACAATATCGCAGAGAACGCCGAAACAGCAGTGTTCAGCTTTGGTACGATTACTGATGGGATTGCAGGTACAACAAAAGAAACAACACTAACTATTCCGGCCAATGACGCTATAGATTACGCCATTGCTGTCGGTACTGCCAGCCTCACCGAAGGCAACAGTGGCACTACTCCCGTTACTTTTACCGTGACTCGCAGCGGCGGGATTGATGCTGCCAGCAGTGTAAATTATGCAATTGGAGGAACTGCTACAAACAGCAGCGATTACAACAATATCGGCGGCACTTCTGGGGGAACTAGCATTACTGGTACGGTTAATTTTGCTGCGGGCGAGACATCGAAAACTCTTACTTTAGATGTGTTGGGCGATGCCATAATTGAACCGGATGAAACTATTACTGTTACTCTGTCAAATCCGGTTGCGCCCGGCCCGACTCCGACTATTACCGCTGCTACCGCTACAACTACGATCGGTAATGATGACACTGCCGGAGTCACCGTCAATCCTGCCAGCGGATTAGTGACGACAGAAGCAGGCGACAGCGCTACATTTACCGTTAAACTTAACAGTCAACCCAGTGCTAATGTTAGCATTGATTTGAGCAGTTCCAATCCCGCAGAAGGAACAGTTTCTAGCAATAGTTTAACTTTCACGCCTGCCAACTGGAATGAACTGCAAACAGTAAAGTTGACTGGTGTTGACGACAGCATTGCTGATGGTAGTAAAACTTACAATATTGTCACTGCTGCCACTGTCAGTACCGACATTAATTACAGCAATCTCAATCCCGATGATGTCAGCGCCAGCAACAGCGATAATGAAACTCCTGGCATTACGATTAATCCTGCCAGCACGACTGCAACGGAAGGCGGTGCAACTGGAAGTTACACTGTTCAGTTAAATAGTCAACCGATCGCACCTGTTACGATTAACTTAGCTACAGGCAGTCAAATTCAACCAATTACCGCACTTAC
>NZ_JAUBOX010000019.1:94571-112717 GCF_036700445.1 Microcoleus sp. T3_B1 | reverse complement strand
AACTCCGTTGAGAGTTAGGCTAACCGTCCCTGGATAGGAGAACCTACCCATTTAGGTTAAACGAATCGCACACCGGAAACGATATTAAGTGTGGGAGTTCCTGCCCAACCCCTACTCCCCATAAGAGTAAAGATTTATTTTACTCTGCAATTTAAATGCGGATTAGCTTAACTCACATTTGTAGGGTGTGCAGTGCACACCTTACTCATAAGTGCGATCGTAATAACTCATACCATTTTAGATTTTAGACTTCGGCGTGAGCGCTCAGTCGCACAATTTTAGATTAAATTATTGGGAATAATATCATTGCCCGTTACACCGGAATGATGTTGACGGTTGACTGTTCACTGTCAACAGTCAACCGTCAACAGTCAACAGTCAACAGTGAACTAGAATTTACTATTCCGATGCTAACGGATTTGATATAACTGATTTTGTAGGGGTTGGAATCACGAGCAGACAGTTGCTTTTTTGAAACTGATATCACTGTCTCCGGGTGCTTATGGCGCGCCTTATGCCTATGTTTTTGAATCCAACACTTGCTTGAGCAGTTAATCCAAATAACCAAGTTATTGCTAATAAAATTTAAGGGTAAGGTCATGATTGCATTTGACATATAGCAATCCTTGCAGGAGTCGTAAATTTTTGATCCCACCCCAACCCTCCCCGATCCCGCTGGGAGCCCGTAAGAAATTCACAAATTATTTAGGATTGCTATATGCTGATTTCTTATCACCGGGATTAGTTTTTATTATGGGTCAATTTAGCACAGGGTTGGACACAATAGTTTCAAGTCAGATGCCATCAACTTCGACAGCATTGTTATTAAAAAATTCTGCTTCTGTTATAATGCTTTCCCTCCTTATTGCCTCATGATTAAGCAATGTAGCCGACGCAGTTCAAAGCGGGTTCCGATCGCCCTCCGAAACTAGCAAGTGTCTCAGATCACAAGGCAGATCGATCGCCCTCACTGCCCAAAAACGTAAAATTATGTAACATTAAGTAAAGAGTTATCAAAGAACTCTTGCCATATCCCTAGAAAGTTATGACAACAAAACTAAGAGCTACACACACAGAGAAAATGGAGAGAGACTTGCACCAGTTGAGGGCAGACCAAGAACTGATTCTCAATCAAGTAGACAATGCGATCGCTCTGTTCGACTCGTCTGACTGCTTAGTTTTGTTTAACAAAAAATTGGCAGGAATCTGGCAACTGTCTCCAGAATGGCTGGAAACAAAACCGAAGTGCCACTTGCTGTTTGCGGAAATTGTCGATCGGGGTTACTTGTCCCTTCAGCAGTGGCAAGAGTTTCAGCAAGCACTCGAAAAATCTCAGGATGAAAGTTTATCATTTTATTTCGAGCAATCCAATGGGGTTGGTTTGGAGGTGTGCGCCACGATTACCAACAGCGGCGGACGGCTGTTTACCTTTAGAGACGTTACGGTATACCGAAACTCCCAAGCTAGCTTGAACGCAGAAGTCAGGCGTCTGAGCTTTCTTTTAGGTTTAACCGAACGCCTGCAAAAATCTGACAGTTTGCAAGAAATAGGTCAGTTTGCCCTCACCTATTTAGTAGAGGCAATGAATGCAGCTTTCGGAGATGTCAAGGTGATTAACGGCAAGGGAAACGATCGCCAAGCGTCGGGGATTTGCAACCAAGTTTCTAGTCAATTTTTGGCTACTTACGGGGAACCCGTAGTCGCAGGAATGCAAGAATTGCTCGACAAAGGCATTCCCTACGGCATCGGTTTGCTGTGGGAAGTGGTGAAAACTGGTAAACCTGTGTTTGTCGAGGATTATGCCCAACATCCCAATGCCGTGCCGGAATTTCGGCATCCGGGAATCGGACAACTGGGCATTTTTCCGATCGCAGCTACCAACGGCACGATCATCGGAGTGCTGACGCTGGAGTCCCGCAACATCAAAAAACTGCAAGCCGCCGTCCACCAAGAAGTGCTGGAGGCTGCTTGCCGGACTCTGGGGGCGGCGATCGAGCGGGCTCAAACACAAGAGAACTTGCGCCAAGTTAATGAAGAATTAGAGTATTCTTCTCAGTTGAAATCCGAGTTTTTAGCCTCAATGTCCCACGAATTGCGGACGCCTCTCAACAGCATTCTCGGCTTTTCTGACTTGCTGCTGCGGCAAACGGCCGGACAGTTGAGCGATCGACAAATCAACTATGTAGACCTGATCGAAAAAAGCGGCCAGCACTTGTTGCAGCTAATCAACGATATTCTCGATCTTTCTAAAATTGAAGCCGGGAAAGTAGAACTAAACTTACAGCCTGTTCGCGTTCAAGAACTCGCGACAGACTGTATGAAAATGATGCAGCCGCGGGCCGACAAAAAGCGAATCGGTTTGTCTTTAGAACTCGACAACCGTATTACTAAAGTTTGGCTCGACGAACGGCGAGTGCGACAAATTGTGATTAATTTACTTTCCAATGCCATCAAATTTACCCCCGAACAGGGACAAGTTAAACTCAGCGGGCGTCTGGCCTATGGCAGCGAAATAGACGGCGACTACCGACCGGATTGTTCTCCTGTAAATGCCAGCACTCCTTATTTTTGTTTTGAGGTGAAAGACTCCGGCATCGGCATTCCTCAAGACCGCTGGCACTTGCTATTTCGACCTTTTCAACAGGTGGATTCTTCCCTGACTCGGCGCCACGAAGGTACAGGTTTGGGTTTGGCTTTGACTAAGCGATTGGCAGAATTGCACGGGGGAACTGTTTCTTTTCAATCTGTTTGCGATCGGGGAAGTATTTTCCGCGTTTGGCTGCCTTTGACGGAGATGCGTCAACAGTTGGGAAACTTTGCTTCTTGTGCTTTGGATACCAAGTTAGTTCCTGCTTCTGCGATTGCTTTACCAATTGCCAGGAAGCGGATTTTGGTTGTCGAAGACCAGCCTTTTAACCAAATGTTAATTTCTGAGGTGATGGAATTGGAGGGGTACGGGGTAGAGATACTCGCCGATGGTTCGGCTATGGCCGATCGTATTCTCGCCGCCTCTGCAGCCCCGGAGTTGCTGCCGGATTTGATTTTGATGGACATTCAGTTGCCGGATGTTGACGGCTTTGAGTTGATGCGCCGAGTTAAAGCAGATCCTGTCTGGGATTCGGTACCGATGATTGCGGTGACGGCGATGGCGATGCCCGGTGACAGTGAGCGATGTTTGGAAGCTGGCGCTTCTGCTTATTTGAGCAAGCCACTGGATTTGAATTTGGCGATCGCTACAGTCCGTTCTTTTCTCACTTAAACAGCATTTATACAAAGCTTCTCAAAGTAACTCTTAGCTGGCGCGGGATGAGAAAAGCTTGTCCATCAAAGTGCCAACAAAAATTTGCTTGAAATGATTGAGACGCGCTATATAATAGATAATGACGGGATTCAGACATCTAGAAAATAATCTCCTAATGATAGCTAAATGCACGTTATCAGTCGGAAAAAATTAAGAGACTACTGCCAAAGTCACGCTGATTCCTGCGAAGCGCTCGATGACTGGTATAAAATTGCCAGTAAAGCAGCCTGGAATAATCTTGTTGAAGTTCAAGCTGTTTATCTCAAAGCTGAAGCAGTTGGAAATTTTACCGTTTTTAATATCAAAGGAAATAAATATCGCTTAATCGCGAGTATTAACTATGAGAAGCAAATTATTTATATAAAATACGTTTTCACTCACGCCGAGTATGATAAGGAAACCTGGAAAAATGACTATTACTTTTGATCTAAAAATTTACAGTAGCTTGCTCTCTCAATATCAGCCTCGAATTATCAAAACTGAAGAGGAAAACGAGATATTTTTGGAAATTGTTGAAGAATTACTCTCACGTCCAAATCTGACTCCAGAAGAAGATGCGCTGTTGGAACTGCTGGTAAAACTGATTGAGGATTTTGAAGATCGGCACTATCAAATTAATACATCAACGCCAAAGTCAAGGCTGCTGCATTTGATGGATGCTCGGAGTCTAGAAGCAGAGGATTTAGTAGAAATTATGGGTTCGAGTGAGGCGGTAGTTGAGGTAATTAACGATCGGCTAGAAATCACTAAGAAACAAGCTGAGGCTTTGGGGAGGTTTTTTCACGTCGATCCGGGGTTGTTTTTGTTCAATTAAGCGATCGCACTCTGTAATTTCCCGGAGGGCGATCGCATCCAAGTAGATTGATTTGATGAGGGTGGGGGCGATCGCGTCTATTTACTTGAAGAGATTGTAAACTGCTGCTATCTGCTCACCAGCTACTTCTTGCGGTACATCTTGCGATTTCTTTTCATGTCCATCACGGATATACAGCTTATCTCCATACCATACTGGCTGATCACCAGCCCTTACCTCAATCATTAATACTGTGCGATCCATATATGTGATGGGAGTTACCTTTGTATTAACCGCTGTTTTTAACCATTCAGGTAATTTTGAATCACGAATTTTTCTAGTAATGAAAAGACCGTAATCATCAATGTCAGTTCCTTTAAGAGATGCTTCTCTCTCTAAACCCACGATACCAAATGAGTAAAACCGAGGGGCTACAATATTGTCTAAACTTTCAATGCGTTGAGTATCTTTTTCTTTGTCAGACACGCCGATAAATATGTACCCTTTCTGTCCTTTGCCTAAATTTGCCATTGCAGCAATATTTTGGAGAATTTTATCAAAATTTTCATCATCAAATTTTCTCTTCTTTTCGTCTAAACTATAAAGCCCTTGTTTAAAATCATAATTAGGAGCCTCAGTTTTTGAGCGTCTCAAGTAAACTTCAAAATCTACAGCATATGACCCACTACTACGAGTCGAACTATTTGATGGTTTAAAATAATTTTGCACCAAGCCTTTAGTAAGATTTAGGTTCTGAGTTCTATTTGCTGTTGTGGTAGTTGGACTCATTTTAATCTTGTCAATCAAGCCCGATACAGCCTTAAAAATTTGCTCATAGTCAAATGGCTCTTGTGAGTTTTTTATAATAAGATCGTAAAAAGTCATAAACAACGTATAAAAAGGTTCTTTTACTGGATTTCCTACTCCTGGACGACGGCTCAATATATTTCTTAAAAAGTTTTTTTCGTTATCGACTGCTGAGGCTTTAATTGCATTTTTGATATGGGATAGAACCGTTTTAATATCTAGTTTCAGATTGTCTGATCCATATCTAGCAATTCCTAGTTGGATTTCATCTAACTTATTATCTTCGCCTTTTCCATAGTAAGAGTCGAAGTTTTCTTTACTAGCTGCAAAAGGCTTTCCCAATGCTACAGAAAGTATTATGTCTGCTATTAGCTGCTCATCTTCGCTGTCCCGTAAACCAGAAACACGTAAAACCCCTTGACGACACCAAAATGTATCTTCCGCAAGCACTCCATAGCCTAGATCGATGGATTTAGCATCAATACTAATTTCGGGCATATCTGTGAGTGGCAGTTCTTCTTTGGAGACATCACCACGAATTTCAGAAGCAAGTTGTCTCACTAATCCTGAAAATTCTGTTGTCACTCCTGCTTGTCTTACTTCTTGAGCTGATAAATGTTTACCATTGGAGTTAATTCTGTTAAAGATATCTTCAATTTCTGTAATCGAATTTGCTCTATAAATTGTGACCGCTAGGGAATATTCTAAAAACTTAGCACACTCATCAGAATCCAAAAAACTTGGTGGGTTGTTTTCAGGATATGTAGGTTTAAATACACCTTACTGACATAACTGATTGGCAAAGGGATGTTTAGTTAAATCAAAATATTTTTCGTGAACTGTAAACTGATTTTCAATAAAACTGAATATTGCATTAAGTCTTTGCATTCCATCAATTATTTCATATATATCTTCTCCTTCACTACTTTTGAATTTTCCAAGTAAAATCAATGGAATTGGATAATTCAGTAATAAACTCTCTATGAGACAAGCCTTTTCCGCTTTTGTCCATACAAGCTTGCGTTGATATCTACGGTTGACGATTAACTTTTTTGTTCTATAAAGTCGGTACAACTCTAATACACTTATACCTTTTGGAGTAATGCTCATAATATCTCTGTTTTCACTATGAATATTTAACTCTAATTGCAGCCATTGAGCTAATAGTTAGACGCTAGTTCTGTTTCTCTCATACAAGTATGATATCACACACCTCATAATAGGGTTAGCTATTTTCTTATTTGTGCAAGCATTACAGCGTACTCATCAGATAAGGCACAAATTGACGCTTAGTAGAGATCACAATTTCAGCAAGAAGCTGAAAAAATTAACATTAATTTCATTTCCACGCTCAAAGCAATCGTCCAGATAGTGATCGCACCCCTCATCCCTCCTATAAAAATGAACAAGCGATCGCACTCACTCCTCAAAAGAATTATCTCCAAGCAATTCCAACAACTCATCCCAAGAACAGCCAAACGTTTCCTTAATGCGGCTAACTGCGTCTATTTCTATCTTCGCCATTGGCTGCATTGCATAACGGCGAACGGTAGTGTATGTGACACCAGAACGTCTGCTTAGTTCGTTAAGGCTCCAGTTCCGCTCTTGGCAAAGCTCTTTGACTCTAACTTTTACTCGATACATACCCATTAGCTTATGAGTATTTCAGTGTCAGAACTAGAACTTTCACACCTATGTAGTTAAGCATATATGTTGACATATATGCGCTAGCGCTATAAAATGAGTAATAAATCAAAAGCCAGCGCCTCTACCTACCAAGTGTCCGCGCTGGCTATGGCTCCCTTATGCAATGGAGATAAAACCATTATGACTTACAAAGAGTGCCTCAAGCCTTGGGCGGTTGCCCGTTTGCTTCCCAATTTGCAATGGGCGATTGTCGGGCGATACCGCAATCGATCGGACGCTGACGGACATCTTCAGTTGTGTCGCCAGCGAGTCCCCGATATCCGATTGAAAGTTGTGTTTGCTTTGCCCGATCGCACTGATTTGACACCTCATGGCCGATAACCGATCGTAGGAATCGGTTTTTTAGGCAGAACTTACGCCAGGGCCGACAAAGAAACCGGGTTTTTTACCTAATCTGCGGACTACAGCAGAGGATTTTCGTAAAAAAACCCGGTTTCTGGCCACCCGTGCGTCCAAGACTATTAGGGAAAAAGAAAACAGCCCTACGTGAGGCTGTCTTCGATCGCACTATTGTATTTGCCACTGCTGGGCCTCCGACTTTCCAACTGCCACTAATCCTGGGTTCACTGCCACAGAGGTGTAATTTATTACATTTCATGATGCGAAACGCTAAACTCAATAGTAGAGAAATTTTAGATTCAATGTAAAATCAACTTATATTAACCTAACTCAAATATTTGGGGCATCGATCGGGGACATCTCTTTTCAGGAACGAGGGGAAAGACTAAAGAATACAGCACAATCAGTTCTGGACGCTATTAGACTAAAGAAACCGGGTTTTTTACCCCGATTAAAAGTCTTCATGCAGTATTTTCGGAAAAAATCCGATTTCTAGGCGATCGTAAGTCAATCGTAGCTAAATACCTCAATCCTTCGTCCTTGCCGATCGGTGGCCAAACTTTACCTATCATATTCCATGTCAAACAAGTCGCCCTGCATCATGTTGGTTGATGACGAGCCAGCTAATCTGATTTTACTGGAAGAGTTATTGCACCTCAAAGGATACGCTACAGTATCAGTGCTATCTGGTCATGAAGCGCTCTCCCTTGCCCGCGCCTCTCGACCCGATTTAATTTTACTAGATATTATGATGCCGGAGATGGACGGTTTTGATGTGTGCGAGATCCTGCGGAAGGATACGGCATTGCAAACTGTACCGGTGATTTTTTTAACTGCCCTCAATGACGATATGTCTCGCATCAAAGGGTTAGAAATGATGGCCGATGATTATTTGACAAAGCCTTTTAACAGTCGTTTGTTGCTGGCAAAAGTTGAAAATATTTTGCAGTTGAGTCAAATGCGATCGCAAGCTGTATCTTCCCAATTCAACCAGCAGGTAAAAGAGCAAAGCAAACGCCAAATCGCCGCCGCTTGGGAAGCCAACGAATATCTGTCAGAAAAATTTCAGCTATTTGTGCCAGAGCAAATTCTGGAGCGAATTGCGCCGCAAGGAATAGAATCTATTCAGTTGGGCAATGCCACAGAAGAAGAGCTGACTGTTTTATTTTGCGACATTCGCGGGTTTACTGCGATCGCCGAATCTCAACAAGTTCGCGAGACTTTTGAATGGTTGAACGCTTTTTTTACTAAAATGAACGAGTGCATAACGTCTCACGGCGGGTTTATTGACAAATACCTAGGCGATGCAATCATGGCAGTATTTGACCAGCCAAATTCTCACGCCATGAATGCGATCGAAGCCGCAGTAGCAATGCAAGAAACTTTGCAAGAATTTAATGCCAGTCGCCACAAATACAATTTAGAATCTCCCGTCAATATTGGTACGGGAATTAACACAGGTATCGGCATGATCGGCACTTTAGGTTCCGATCGCCGCATGGACTCTACAGTCATCGGCGATGTGGTAAATACAGCTTCTCGGTTAGAAAATTTAACTAAAATATACGGCTGCCAAATTATTGTTAG
This sequence comes from Microcoleus sp. T3_B1, assembly GCF_036700445.1. NCBI lineage: Bacteria > Bacillati > Cyanobacteriota > Cyanophyceae > Oscillatoriales > Microcoleaceae > Microcoleus > Microcoleus sp. T3_B1. The sequence goes on along the minus strand of NZ_JAUBOX010000019.1, from coordinate 104,183 downwards.
CGAAAATGCCATTGTTCATGCGAGAGAATTTCTAAATGGCATAAGTCTCAACTCAAACTCAAAAGAAAGTCTATTATTAAAGTGCGACTTAGAAGTGGAAACACAGGAGAGTATTATTTCTACTTCTGGGGCGACTGCTGCTGACAGCCATTTGCCCCGCAACAATTATTACTATCGCTGGATCGATCGAGTAACCCCGCGCGGCAAGCAGGAAGCTATTGAAATCTACGAAATCTGGAGTGCCTCCTGTCCCGACTCTGAGGCAAAGCAGCTTACCCAGGGTTTATTTGACAAAGGAATTCAAGGATGGCAATCCGAAAGATTTGTCGCCGCCTTGGGATATTTTCAGCAACTAATCGAACAAAACCCTGCTGATACAGTCGTAAGTTTTTATATCAACCGCTGCCAGGAAAAACTAGGTTTTATACCTGTAAGTAACCGCTCAGAAATCAACTAAATAGAACCAGTTCGTACTGAGGATTTCAGTCCTCTTTATTACCGCAAATACCAGCTAAGGAATGAGAATTAAATAACTTACAATGCGTGATGGTTCTTGTGGGATGGGCGTCCCGCCCGTCCAGAAAGGGCGGGCTCTTAGCCCCAACCCCTACTCCCCACTTTCAAGAGTGTAAATTATTTAATTCGCGATCCTAAGCTAAAATAATCCCGTTCCTGGTGAGGACTGAAGTCATCTTTCTTAGCGCAAATAAGGACTAAAGTCCTGGCTACGAACCTATACCAATTATGAAAAGTAGGCTAGCATCTGTAGGGACACGGCATTGCCGTGTCCGGCGCAGGGAGTAGGACACAACATTGCGGTTTAGTATCAACTTAACGTACAACTAATAGTCCGGCAGGGGTTTCAACCCCCGCCTCAAAGCTAAAGTCCTCTTGCATAGGACTAATGAGTTCTTCAGTCCTCTTTGAGAGGACTTTAGCTATTAGACAGGGAATTCATTCCCTGGCGGACTGGGCGGACTGACAGCTTAAGTTGACGCCAATGGGCAATGCCGTTTCCCTACTTATCTACGAACAAATCAAAGCACTCTAATTTTAGACCCTTAAACAGTCGTCAAAACTTGCTCTCTCAACTTCCCGATCAACTCATTCACCCCCCCCGCATTCAAACGGTAACTCAGAGGATGACCGATCAAATAAGCTGAACTTTCAAACAAAACATCAATTTCCACCAAACCATTTTCCTGCAAAGTTTTGCCAGTCGCAACCAAATCCACAATTGCCTCCGACATACCCGTAATCGGCCCTAACTCCACAGAACCGTAAAGCGGCACAATTTCCACCGGCAAATTCAAATTGTGAAAATATTCCCTTGCACAGTGTACGAACTTAGAAGCAACTCTACCGTGAGGAGGTAAATCCACAGTTCGTCGATAAGAACTAGATTCCTTCACCGCCACCGACAGCCGACACTTGCCAAATTTTAAATCAATTAAATTTGCAACTTTCGGCTTTTTTTCCCGCAAAACATCATAGCCAGCAATCCCCAAATCCGCTTGACCGTATTCCACATAAACCGGCACGTCGTGCGTCCTTACTAGCAAAGCTTTGGCAGTGCCGGTCGGGTCATAAATTTGAAGTTGTCGGTTAGAGGAATCGAGAAAAGCACTGAAGTCTAATCCAACCGATTTAAACAGCCGAATGCTATCTCCTAACAATCCGCCTTTGGGAAGTGCAACAGTAATCATGTCAATTTTTAGAGTGTAAATTTCTAAATTTTAGAAGGGGGCGATCGCGGCCTAAGCAGAAACAGCTTTTACCAAACTCAGAATAACACATAGAGTTCATAGCGAAAAATAAATTTCGGGTCTTGCTAGATCATTTCTTTGGGTATATATTATATTTAGTAAGTTTTTATTTCGTCACGTTTTTCAAGGGCGGTCGGTATGGAAAACAATCAAGAATTTGACGGAAATTTTCACAGTGTAGACCCGGATTCCCTGAAAAAAATTACAGTAGATGAAATCCTCTCAGGCGGTGGTGTAGAGAGGGAGGAAATGGACTATACAGTAGCTGTACCTAGCGCTAACCAGGCTAGGGTTCCCAGGGACAGAGGCTTCTCATCTCATGTGGAATCAAGCGTGTTCGATCGCGCCCCCCGATCGAAGTTTGCAGAAAAACGCGGAACCCTGGGAGGCTGTTAATGTAAAATGCTTGCAGAGGCTGGTGCAGACAACGCGGCGATCCTCTTCGTTGGCGTAGCCCCCGTAGGGGCGGGCTTCGCTAACGCGCGATAGCCATTGTGTGTCACGCTTTTGTGTATTCAACTCTAAAACTTAAACTTTAACGGGCGATCGCCAATAGCTGACAGCTAAACTATGACCGAATTAACACTTGTTATTGGCAACAAAAATTATTCCTCTTGGTCGCTGCGTCCTTGGCTGGCGATGAAACAAGCTGGACTAGAATTTGCCGAGGTGAGAATCCCCTTATACTGCCCGACAGCCCATGAGGAAATTCGGCGCTATTCTCCATCGGGAAAAGTACCAGTTTTAATCGACGGCGACCTGAAAGTGTGGGAATCTTTAGCAATTTGCGAATACGTTGCAGAACGCTTTGCTAATGATTTGTGGCCGGCAGATGTAGCGGAACGGGCGATCGCCCGTTCCATCTGTGCCGAAATGCACGCGGGGTTCTCAAATTTGCGCGAAAATATGCCAATGGACTGCCGCAACCGCTATCCGGGAGAAGGGAGGACTCCCGGTGTAGAAGCAGAGATCGATCGCATCTTTGCCATTTGGCGCGAATGCCGCCAAAAATTCGGCACAGGCGGCGATATGCTGTTCGGAAAATTCACAGTTGTTGACGCTATGTTTGCCCCAGTTGTGATGCGTTTTGTCACCTATGAAGTCAAATTAGATTCATCAGCAAGAGCTTATGCGGATGCGATTTTGGCACTGCCTGCCATCCAGGAATGGGTAGCAGCAGCTTGCAGCGAAACGGAAAGTATTCCACATATTAAAATTTAGCAAAAATCAGTTTACTTAACTTAAAATCTCAAATTTTAAGTCTCAAATATGAAATCAGGATGCGGATTCTTTTAGTTGATGATGAAGTTGAGTTGACTGACCCTTTGAGTCGAGTTTTAACCCGCGAAGGTTATACAGTTGATGTGGCATTTGACGGAGCAAGTGGCAGCAATTTAGCCATGCAGGGTAATTACGATTTGCTAATTTTGGATTGGATGCTGCCGAGACAAACCGGACTCGCAATTTGCCAGAAGTTGCGATCGCAAGGACGGAATACGCCCGTGCTATTTCTCACCGCCAAAGATACCGTAGACGATCGCGTACAAGGACTCGACGCCGGTGCAGACGACTATTTAGTCAAACCTTTTGAACTGCGAGAACTGCTAGCCAGAGTCCGCGCATTACTGCGGCGGCCTCCTACTTTTGATGCCGAGGTTGCTGTCGGGCGGCTGCAAGTTGCAGATTTACAGCTAGACTACGACAATCAATTAGCTTATCGGGGCGATCGTACAATTGACTTATCAGAAAAAGAATGCCAGTTATTAGAATACTTAATGCGCCATACCGGTCAATTGCTAACACACGAACAAATCCACCAGTATTTGTGGAGTGAAGCAGAAAAACCCAGCAGCAATGTATTAGCCGCTCAAATTCGCCTGCTGCGCCGCAAAATAGAAGCCCCAGGCGAATCGGTGCTAATTCACACAGTTTACGGCAGAGGCTATCGCTTTGGAGAAGCAAATTAGAAATAATAGACATCGTACAAAAATCCTTTTCACTTCTTCCCTCTTCCTTCTTCCCTCTTCCTTCTTCCGACGGACATCCGTTACATCCGTTACATCCGTTACATCCGTTACATAATCCGTTGCCGAACTTCCATATTCCTTCTATCCTTTACATCCGTTACATCCGTTACATAATCCGTTGCCGAACTTCCTTTTTCCTTCTGCTATATTATCTATTATCGGGAAAGTGTGCACCCTAAACCAGCCTTTACGTATCTTGACAAACCAAAGTAATTACTGTCACCTCCGGGGGACAAAATAGCCTCCCTGGCGCATAAGTCCCCAAACCGCGATTCACGTACAGCAAATTACTCCCAACCTGATGCAAACCGCTAGCCCATTCCCAGTGAGTAACTACTCGATCCCAAGCCGACAGAAAAGGAATGAACTTTCGGATTCGTTTAGGAATAAAATAGCCAATTTTTCTGACCCAACCGTACAAAGGGCCGATACCGGGAATAACGATTTGACCGCCGTGAGTGTGTCCAGACAACTGCAAATCAATTCGCCAATTTTGCAGCTTTTCAGCAGTATCAGGATTGTGAGACAATACAATCCGAGGAATCGCGGGATTTATTGATGCCATTACAGGTTTAGGCGCAAAATCGCCCGACCAAAAATCAGCCAGCCCAACTAAAGCCAATTCAGACCCCAAAGGATAGATTGCTTCGTTGTACAAAACCCGAATTCCGACGCTATTTAAAGCATTAGCAACCTCTGTTTTTGCCCCTGGCCAATAGTGGTCGTGATTGCCCAAAACCGCGTAAATTCCCACTCGACTTTGCAAGTTTTTCAATCGCTGCACTAAGCCGTAAATAGGTGCGGGATCGTAGCTAATAAAGTCACCAGTTAAAAAAATCATGTCGGGTTCAGCTTCGTTGGCCGCAGCAATCGCCTCTGCTAGCAACCATTCCGACAGCCGCACCCCGTCATAGTGAAAGTCCGTAAGCTGTACAATTTTAGTACCGGATAGATTTGCTGGAAGATTAGCGATCGGTATTGTTAAATGCTCTACTCGCAGTTTCCCAGTTAATAACCTGTGCATAAATCTAAGGTTTATTGATGACAGAGCGCCACCTCTAGCTTAGCAAATAAACCAGCAAGACTGCCAAACTAGATATTCTTCCCTTTTCCTTATATCCTCTGACTAATTACTACAGTCCGGGACGCAAAAATTCGGATTTCCTCACCAGAATTGAAACAGAAATGCCCAATCTTCAGTTATGCTTCCTTGCAAAAATGTTTGGGTCTTACGCGCCCAACTAATACAGCATTTTTATCATATTATGACTTGCATGACAAGCGGTTTAAAACGCGCTCAATCCTCTTCAGAGTGGCATTCCCCGCCCCGCATCTATATGCTTTTGGCAATTGTCAAAGCTGAGAATTGCACCGCATCCCCATCGCATCGGCATACCACACGGGGATTGCCCCTACCAAACACTATCTTATGACTAATGATTTATTACTGAGTAGGTGGAAATAAACATGGCGTGGGTGAGGCAGGGTGTTGCATTAATAATCAACTGTGGCTAGTATATATTATTGCGTTACCCGCCCCTAAGATATTTTATTTTTTTCTCCCGTCTGCCTACTTGTTAACTAATAACTTTTGACGAAAGCCGCTTCTTCTCAATATACTGCTGGTGGTAATCCTCTGCCATATAAAATTCACCAGCAGGTTTGATTTCGGTGGCAATATCTTTGTCGTATTTACCGGAAATTTGCAATTTTTGTTTGGAGATGCGCGCGGCTTTTTCTTGTTCGGAATTGTGATAAAAAATCACCGACCTGTACTGTTCGCCTCTGTCGGGGCCTTGGCGATTGATTTGGGTAGGATCGTGACAGTTCCAGAATACATCTAGCAGTGCTTCGTAACTCACCTGTGATCGATCGTACTCTATCAGCACTGATTCAGCGTGACCGGTGACTCTGGCGCAAACATCCAGGTAGCACGGATTCGGCCAGTGGCCTCCTGTGTAGCCCGCAGCAGTCGAGACGACACCCGCAACGGCGCGAAACTTGTGTTCAACTCCCCAAAAACAACCGGCGGCAAATGTGGCTTTTTCCATCGTGTTACTCATCGTATTGGGTTGAAACTTGGCAATAAATTATGCTTGACATATTCCCATTAGTGTGCATTCCCAAACTAATCGCGGCTGTACGTAGTTTAGCAAATATTGCCGCGCTTTTTCCAAGGGCTCTAAGGGCGATCGACTAATTCCCCCTGCCAAAAATTGCTGCCAGTAACAGTGCTGTAAATAATCGATTAACCACAACTGAGATTCAGTATCTAAAGTTTTATCAATTTCCTTGGCCAATTCCAAAGCAGAGCGCAGATTTTGAGGCAACTGCTTCACTTTTTGCAGCAAATCATCGGGTATTGATTGCAGTTGCTGCCAAATAGCAATCGCCTCCCCAGGACTGCCCTGAGCCATCCCCAGTACCTCGGAATGATTCAAAATTTGCGCGAATCCGGCTTGCTGCAAAACTTGTGCCATTGCTTCGGGATTCAGCCGAGAAAACTGGATTTTTTGACAACGAGAAATTAAAGTTGGTAGCAAAAGTTCCACAGTCGGAGCAATTAAAACGAGGGCTGCCTTTCCCGGTTCTTCCAAAGTCTTCAACAAGCCGTTAGCGGCTCCCTCACCCATTGTTTCTGCTTGTTCCAACACTACGACTGAACGCGCAGCTTCTAGCGGCGGTCTGCTGAGAAAATCACCGATTTCTCGAACTTGTTCTAAGCGAATTTGTGGTGGTGCTTTCCGCTTTAAACCGGCTTCCTCTGCTTCCTTTGGCGTAAGCCGTTTGCCTTGGTTCATGTAAGTTGGTTCTACCCAGAGTAAGTCTGGATGATTTCGCTGCCTCACGCGATTTTGCACGGAGGCTATTAGTCGGGTTTCGGGAATATTGGCTGAGAATAAAAGCTCGATGAAACACTGAGCCGCTAAACTTTTGCCGATGCCGTTAGAGCCGACAAATAAATAACCAGGAGCAATTCGGTTTCGCTCGACTGCTTGAGTTAGCAATTCTACTGCTCGCTCTTGTCCGATTAATGATGTAAAATAATCCATGTTTGCTCAGGAAGAAGGAAGTTCGGCAACGAACAGGCAAGATGCCTGTTCCACAAAGAGTGAATTTTCTTGTGGAACAGGCAAGATGCCTGTTCCTAAACAAGTAATTGAGAATGTTACAATATCTCAGATGTAACGGATGTCAGGATGAAGGAAGAAGGAAGAAAATCTAGGGTTTCAGCAATTAATAACATATTAAGCGTCGGGGGTGGTTGCTATAATAATACCAAAAGGTTATTGTGGTTTAATAGACTGCTAAATAATTGTTTTGAGTTAAGAAGTTAAATTGTAAGTTGCCGGAGCCGGACACGGCAATGCCCAAGGCGTGTCAACTTAAGCTTTTAGTCCACCAGTCCTCCCGCCCACCCGTCAGTCCGCCAGGGAATGAATTCCCTGTCTAATAGCGAAAGTCCTCTAAAAGAGGACTAATGAGTTCTTCAGTCCTCTTTTAGAGGACTTTCGCTTTGAGGCAGGGGTTTAAACCCCTGCCGGACTATCGGTTTGACGTTAAGTTGACACGCCTTGGGATCTTGGAGTGTCCCTATAGATTGTGTTACCCTATTTTTCAGAATTGGTATTATTTAAATATCCCCAAGCTTCTAAGCTGCGAGTTACAATAGCTTGAATTTCCTGAGCGACTTCATATTCAGGCCGATCGGCATTTATGCGAACAATTCGAGATTTATTGGCCTCGGCTAAGTCCGCAAAACCTTGCTGCACAAGGCGGTGAAACTTCAAATCCGCTTGCTCGATCCGATCGCACCCTCCCCGAGCCCTTACCCTCGCCAAACCCTCCTCCACATTAATATCCAGCCACAAAGTCAGATCGCTTTCCAAGCCGCCGGTGGCAATTTCATTCAACTGCTTAATTAAATTTAAATTAAGACCGCGGCCGTAGCCCTGATAAGCAATCGTAGAGTCAGTAAAGCGATCGCATAAAACAATCGTTCCCTTAGATAACTCGGGTTTAAGAAAAGTTTCGACGTGCTGAGCGCGATCGGCAGCATACATGAGTAATTCTGCTCGATCGGATACAGATTCGCCCCCATCTTGTTTCAGCAGCAAATGTCGCAGTCCCCTTCCCAGGTCAGTACCCCCCGGTTCGCGAGTAGCCACCAACGGGACTGTGAGAAAGCAACTTGCTTGCAGGAACTGTATCAGGCGCTGCATTTGCGTAGTTTTACCGGCACCTTCAACCCCCTCAAACACGATAAGTTTACCCTTCATTGCCCTAACTTCCCATTTGAATAAAATAAATCCATATTGTTCTGTAGATCGGTTCTAGGTTCGGTATGATAATAAAGTCTAAATGCCTCACGGCTGGAGTTTTCTATGGCTCGCTATACTGGTTTTTTTATCGTTGCCGTTCCGATCGACCGTCTGCGTCAATCCCTGATTGAAATTTTAGAGTCATGCAATCTTGATATTATCTACAATACAGGAGATTCCGTCATGGCTCGCGAACTTCCCGGTCAAGTTTCGATCGCCAAACTTGTCACCGCAGAAGTCCTAATTGAGAAAAACACGGCCAGCGACTCAGAGGTTCGCATGAACTTCGTGATTAAAAACGAAGAACTGCCCCTGCAAACCAACAACCACTGCCGTCAAATGTTCGAGCTAGTGAGTCGTTCCGTTATGAACAACAATAATTGGCGACTCTTGGAAAGTATGGCACTGTAGCCATTAGTCAGTCGATTTTACATTTTAGATTTTAGAGTGACTCCACAGATAAATCTGGGGCCTCGAACTAACGTCGAAACTTCTTTGGTTTCGACTCCTGGTGTGGGGGGCTTGTATCCGTCTTGGGATGAGGTCATTAGTCATTACTTTCTAGCTAATGACCAATGACCTCGTACTTTTATTGGTCATCCCTAAATTTAAGCTCGAAATCCCCGGCGCAAAAACAAAGAATTTGTAACCACGCTAACAGAACTAAAGGCCATAAATGCTCCGGCCGCCGCAGGACTGAGTAGAATTCCGGTTGCAGGCAGCAAGATACCCGCAGCCACCGGAATTCCCAGAGTATTGTAACCAAAAGCCCAAAATAAATTTTGGCGAATCTTATTAAAAGTAGCGCGCCCCAGCTCGATCGACTCAACAACATCCATCAAAGCATTTCGCATCAGCACAATTTGAGCAGTCTCAACTGCCACATCAGTACCACAGTGTAAACCGATACCGACATCAGCTTGAGCCAAAGCCGGCGCATCATTGATACCATCTCCCACCACAGCCACTTTACAGCCTTGGGCTTGCAAAGTCGCGATCGCCCTCGCCTTCCCCTCCGGCCGCACCCCGGCCAAAACATCAGCCGCCGTCAAATCTAGCTGCTGCGCCGTCGCCGCCGCCGCCGACGGCGTATCCCCCGTCAGCATCATCACCCGCAATCCCATGCCCCGCAAACGTTCCACCGCAGCCTTAGCATCCGGCCTCAGAGTATCTTTTAGCCCGATTACCCCCAGCAAAACGCCCTCAGAAGCCACGTAAACCGCCGTTTTGCCTTGCAAAGACTCCGACAATTCCGTCGCCACAGCGACCCCCTGCTCCTTCATCCACTCAGCATTCCCCGCGAACACCCGTCGGCCCTCCACCAAAGCCGAAACCCCCAAGCCCGGTTCGGTGCAGAAATCCTCAGCAGCTAGCAGCGGCAAACCTTGCTGTTGAGCTTCCAGCAAAATCGCTGCGGCGATGGGATGACAAGCGCCCCTTTCCACCGCCGCCGCAATTTGCAGCAGTTTTGAGTCAACCCGGCCAGCAACTCCATCA
>NZ_JAUBOX010000019.1:91057-94471 GCF_036700445.1 Microcoleus sp. T3_B1 | reverse complement strand
ATTGTGGAACAGGCATCTTGCCTGTTGCCAGAAACCCCATCAATTGTGGAACAGGCATCTTGCCTGTTGCCAGAAACCCCATCAATTGTGGAACAGGCATCTTGCCTGTTGCCAGAAACTCCATCAATTGTGGAACAGGCATCTTGCCTGTTTCCAACATTAATATCTGAGTTCATATCCAACTCAGAATTCTGGAAAAGCGGCAAATAATCTGTGAGTGTTAGATTTCCGGTTGTCAGAGTGCCAGTCTTGTCAAAAACCACCGTATCTAATTGATGCACCCGTTCTAAAACATCACCACCGCGAATTAAAAGCCCGCGCTCCGCCCCGATGCCAGAACCAACTAAAATTGCAGTAGGGGTAGCCAATCCCAAAGCGCAAGGACAAGCAATCACTAAAACTGCGATCGCCAATTTCAAACTTAACAGCAAAGGCGATTGATAATGGATAATTGGCAATTCATTTCCCATGCCCATTGCCCCATGCCCGATGCCCGATGCCCCATGCCCCATGCCCATTGCCCCATGCCCCATATCCATTGCCCCCTGTCCTAAAAGCACAGAAGGCCAAATATGAGTGCCGGCAAAATACCAAAATAGAAAAGTTAAAAGCGATATTGCCATTACCCCATACACAAAATATCCCGCGACAGTATCAGCTAAATTTTGAATGGGCGCTTTGCGAGTTTGGGCTGCCTGCACCAAAGCCACCATTTGAGCTACAGTTGTTTCCTTACCGGTGCGAGTTGCCCGCATCACAACTGCCCCGGATTTATTGATAGTTCCGGCGGCAACTGTATCTCCTGGTTGCTTCAAAACCGGCATTGATTCGCCAGTCAGCATCGACTCATCTATGGTTGTTTTGCCTTCGCAGACTTCACCGTCTACCGGTATTTTTTCCCCTGGCAAAACTTGCAGCCATTCTCCGACTCGAACGCGATCGGCTGGAATTTCAATGTATTGTGGATCGTAGACCTCTGATGTCGAGTTTAAAGGCAATTCTTCCGATCGCAAATCTAAAGTCGGGAGTTTAAAATCTACTAAGCGGGCTTTCGCAGGCTGCAATGCGATTAAAGCTTGCAAAGCTGATGCAGCGCGCCGTCTGGCTTGCTGTTCCAGAGTTTTGCCCAACAAAATAAAGCCCAGCAGCATCACAGGTTCGTCAAAAAAGCACTCCCATCCCATCCGTGGAAACAGCAGCGCCGCGTTGCTAGCGGTGTAAGCTGTAACAGCGCCTAAAGCTACCAAAGTATTCATGTTGGGTGCATTTCGCCACAAACTGCGGCACCCGTCAACGATAATCGGGCGGCCCGGTACCAGCAAAGCGAGGGTGGCGAGTCCCCAGTGAAACCAAATATTGCTGAGAATTGGGGCTTTTGTGCCGAGTACGTGACCTAAACCGGATAAAATAATTAGGATTAGGGCGATCGTCAATTGCTTGATTTGCTGTCGAATTTCTTGCCCCCGCCGTTCAATTGTTGCCGCTTCTGCTTCCCGCTGATTTTCACCACAACGAGACTGAGAGGGAAATCCATTATCAGTCAACTTTTTAGCTAAAGCCTCTGCATCGACAGCCCCCGGTTGACACTCAACCGTAGCGACTTCTACGGCCAAGTTAACGCAAGCTGAAATTACGCCTGAATACTGCATAAGTTGGCGTTCCACAGCTTTCGCGCAGCCGGCACATTTCATCCCGCCGACATCGAAAGTAACAAGTTCTGGCGGTGATTCGTTAACTGGTATGATTTCTGGTTGAATTTCGGGGATTGTTTTGGGTAGAAATTGCATGGTTTTTTTTGGTATTGATTAAATATTTCGGCGCTTCTGAAAGGGTTTAATGCACTGTTTAGACAAATGTCTATATTTTTATCATAGATAAATATTGTGGCATCTTCCAAAAGTGTTAGTTTTTTTTAATTCTTATTAGTTGCAGGCGGTTAATTCCGCATTTTGGCAGGGGTTGAAATTAATCGGGGACTGCGGGTTTAATGCTAAGACACGCCTTGGACACGGCAGTGCCGTTTCCCTACTTGATATAATGGCGTTGCTGAATTAGGGTATGATACGGGCAAAAATACGAGAGGGGAGCCGAAAATGATTTCTGGGGTTTTAATGGGGAATTGGAACATCTCCAAATTTTAGATAGTAGACCTCTTGCAAAAATCCTTTTCATCAATTGATGGGACGGGCAAGATGCCCATCCCACAAGAGTTATTTTTTCTTGTGGGATGGGCATCTTGCCCGTCCTAATTATTTTTGCCAAAGGTCTAATGAATTACTAACTTAAGGATCGTGAATTAAATAACTTACCATTTTTATTGTGATTGTGGGATGGGCGTCCCGCCCGTCCAAAAAGGGCGGGCAGGACACCCCAATTTCCTTGTGTAAATTATTTAATTCGCGATCCTTAGAATTCGCTATATTAAACTAAGAGAAAATCTTGAGCAGTAATTAGCGAGGCATTAACACCCACAATATTCGCAAGTATTCTTCCACTTTGCTTAATCGTCAGCAATGTTCCATCATTTCCCTGTGTAATCTGCAACTGCTCAAACGTGAATCCTCCTGACAATCCAATCGCATCTTCCCCCTTAGTAAAATCTGCAATTAGAGCGAATTGCACTCCCGGACACAAGGCAAAGATATCATTTCCTACCCCTCCTAGTAAACTATCAAATCCACCACAACCACACAAAATATCATTACCTTTGCCTCCCAGGAGTGTATCATTCTCACTGCCTCCACACAGGGTATCATTTCCCTCTTGTCCTAACAATAAATCCTGTGCTTGTTCCCCCAGTAGAATATCATTGTCTTTGCCCCCGTATAAGGTATCATTTTCTTTGCCACCCTGAATAAAATCATTACCAGCATCGCCATAAATCAGGTCATTTCCTTCTCGCCCATTCAGAGAATCATTCCCTTGATTTCCCCGAATTACATCTTCCCCTTGTCCACCGAGAATAATATCATTATCTTTGCCACCCAAGAGGTAATCATTGCCAGTACCACCGACAATAAAATCACTACCTTCATTGCCATTCAGTGTGTCGCCTTCGTCATCAGCAAATAAGTTATCATCCCCTGGCAAAGCATCAAAAAAGCTAGAGGAATTGTTGCCATAATAAGCATCATTTTGGTTAGTGCCTATTCGGATATTAGGATTGCCATTGATTACATTATCGGTGGCATTGGGTTGATTGAGATCGGGGCGAGGAATGCGATCGCAAAAACAAGTTGAGTCAGGCGTTACCGCTGGTGTAGGTGTGGGAGGTGGTGTTACCTCTGGGGTAGGAGTTGCTGTAGGAATTGGTGTCGGATCTGCTAGAGGAATTGGCGTCTGTGTCGGTGTAGGTGTAGGAGTTGTTATAGGAATTGGAGTGGGAGTTGATGTTACCTCTGGTGTTACCTCTGG
>NZ_JAUBOX010000019.1:89076-90957 GCF_036700445.1 Microcoleus sp. T3_B1 | reverse complement strand
TGTCGAAATTGGCGTGGGAGTTGGTGTTACCTCTGGTGTCGAAATTGGCGTGGGAGTTGGTGTTACCTCTGGTGTCGAAATTGGCGTGGGAGTTGGTGTTACCTCTGGTGTCGGAGTTGGCGTGGGAGTTGGTGTTACCTCTGGTGTCGGAGTTGGCGTGGGTTCGGGTGTGGGAATACTATCGTTATCAGTGATATTAGCTGTGACAGCAGCGACGGTAATGCCGCTATAATTTGTATCCGCTGAAGTTGCAGTATGAGTAATACTTCCAGTATGACTTCCTTCCACTAATGTGTCATTAACAGCCGTGACAGTTACGGTTTGCGGTGTATTCCAATTAGTTGAATTAAAGGTGAGTGTGGAAGCTGAAGTAGTGGTTTGAGAAGTGTTACCAATTGCTAGACTAACATCGGCTGTGGGTTGTGAGGTTAAAACTACTTCATAACTACCAGTTGTACCGCCTTCTGTAGCTGTTGTAGAAGTGGGAGTGATTGTGACTCCGGCAATGTCGTTATCAGTGATATTAGCTGTGACAGCAGCGACGGCAATGCCGCTATAATTTGTATCCGCTGAAGTTGCAGTATGAGTAATACTTCCAGTATGACTTCCTTCCACTAATGTGTCATTAACAGCCGTGACAGTTACGGTTTGCGGTGTATTCCAATTAGTTGAATTAAAGGTGAGTGTGGAAGCTGAAGTAGTGGTTTGAGAAGTGTTACCAATTGCTAGACTAACATCGGCTGTGGGTTGTGAGGTTAAAACTACTTCATAACTACCAGTTGTACCGCCTTCTGTAGCTGTTGTAGAAGTGGGAGTGATTGTGACTCCGGCAATGTCGTTATCAGTGATATTAGCTGTGACAGCAGCGACGGCAATGCTGTTGTAATTTGTATCCGTTGAAGTGGCGGTATGAGTAATAGTTCCTGTATGGTTGCCTTCGGCGATGCTATCATTAACAGCCGTGACAGTTACGGTTTGCGGTGTATTCCAATTAATTGAATTAAAGGTGAGTGTTGGAGCTGAAGTAGCGGTTTGAGCAGTGTTGCTAATGGCTAGACTAACATCGGCTGTGGGTTGTGAGGTTAAAACTACTGTGTAACTACCAGTTGTACTGCCTTCTGTAGCTGTTGTCGAAGTGGGAGTGATTGTGACTCCGGCAATGTCGTTATCAGTGATATTAGCTGTGACAGCAGCGACGGCAATGCTGTTGTAATTTGTATCCGTTGAAGTGGCGGTATGAGTAATAGTTCCTGTATGGTTGCCTTCAACGCTGTTATCATTAACAGCCGTGACAGTTACGGTTTGCGGTGTATTCCAATTAATTGAATTAAAGGTGAGTGTTGGAGCTGAAGTAGCGGTTTGAGCAGTGTTGCTAATGGCTAGACTAACATCGGCTGTGGGTTGTGAGGTTAAAACTACTGTGTAATTACCCGTTGTACCGCCTTCTGTAGCTGTTGTCGAAGTGGGAGTGATTGTGACTCCGGCAATGTCGTTATCAGTGATGGTTCGCGAGGCGGTATTGTTGGGGGCAGCGGCGAGGTTGTAAGCTGCACCGTCTGTGAGGGTGATGGTAACGGTTTCATTGGGATCGACAATGGCATCGTCGGTGGGAACGACGTTAATAGTGGCAGTGGTTTGTCCGGCTGGGATGGTGACGGTTCCCGATAAGGTGGTGTAGTCAGTGCCATTGGTTGCGGTTCCCCCTACTGTGTAAGCAACTGTAAAACCATCCGGTGCAATATCGTTGAGGGTGATGGTAAAAGTGCCTGTTGCGCCACCTTCTGCGGGAGTAATGCCAGCGGCGATGCTGACAATGGGGGCGTTTTCATAGTAGCGCGTGTTGCCGTCATTAGCCCCAACGAAGGCATCTAAATCGCCGTC